>NZ_JAIHAO010000059.1:0-8913 GCF_020054765.1 Caloramator sp.
AAGCCCAAATAAATGGACCTATATATAATCTTTGGTCGACCTATATACACCCCTGCCAGGGAGCATATATAGATCTTAGCTCAACTGTTATATACCCTTACCTTACACTATTAGTAATGCACTGTTTTAAAAAAATTATTCATTAAATTTTATTTTGTTTTATATTTATTAAGATACGCAAAATAAATATATTCCATAAGAGTTAATGCTGGAATACGTGAAATAAAACTAATATCATCTATAGTAAAGTTACTTGCACACACATAAAGATTTATATCTGACAATTTAGATAGTGTATTTACTCCTATATTTGTAAGTGAAACAATTTTACACTTTCTCATTCTTGCAATGTTAACTGCCTTTAATATTTGATTTGTTTCACCAGACATTGAAATAGCGAATACTATATCATTAGATTTTAATGATGCAGCAGATATGTACATCATACTTGTATCATCATAATAATTTGAAGGCTTTCCTATTATATGAAATTTTCTTGACATCTCCATACAAATCATTCTTGAAGAACCTTCTCCATAGAAATCAATTCTACTTGAATTATATATTAAATCTAAAACACAATTTATCTTTTCATCATTTATTAAAGCTTTGCTTTGATCTATATCATTAAAAATTGTATTTTTAAAATTATTTAATCTAACATAATTATTGTTTACATTGATTTTATCTTCAAAGTAATACATAATAGCGACCTTAAATTCAGAAAAACCACTATATCCTAATTTTTTGCAAAAACGAACTATACTTGCAGTTGAAGTGTAAGCATTTTTAGCTACATCTTGGATGGTCATATTTTTTATTTTGTCAGAGTTATCAAGAAAATATTTTAAAAGTTCATTTTCATTTTTGTTTAATTTATACTTTATTGCCTCAATATCTTTAATTTTTAACATATTATCACCTTTAAAATTATTTTTTAATATCAAAGTTTACTATACTACAAAAATACAAAAAAATGAATATAGGTTTGAAAAAAAATTCGCAATTTGAAAATTGTACAACATATATACCAATTTTCTATATTGTCAAAATATATTTTAAAATCAAAATGGATTGTTTATAATGTGAGTAAATAAATAAGAGGAGGTTTATATATGCTAAAAAAATTAAATAATTACTTTCAGAAATTAGGTAAAGCATTTATGCTTCCTATAGCACTTATTTCAGCAGCTGGTATTTTTTTAGGTCTAAGTGCTGCATTTTCAAATCCTAATATTATTTCTAAGCTACCAATTTTGCAAGGTACTGGAGTTCAAAATTTTATCCAGTATATTCGTGTTATAACTGGAACATTATTTTCAAATTTACCTGTATTATTTGCAATAGCTCTGGCAATTGGTTTGGCAGATGATGAACCTGCTATTGCAGGTTTTTCGGGTTTTGTTGGATTTATAATTCTAAATGTAGCAATAAATTTTGTATTGAAGACAAATAAAATGTTAGTGGAACCTGTTAATATGAAACAAGCTGGACAAGCAATGGTTCTTGGTATTCAAACATTAGAACTTGGTGTTTTCGGTGGTATTTTAACAGGTATGATAGTTGGTGCATTACACAATAAATATTACAATATAAAACTTCCAGATTATATTGGTTTCTTTGGAGGGACAAGATTTGTTCCAATAGTAACAACTTTTGTTTTTATGCTTATAGGTTTAATATTCCCTGTAATTTGGCCTCCTATTGGAAATGGAATACAGGCCATTGGATATGGTATAGCTAAACTTGGGTATTTTGGAACGTTTTTGTTTGGAGCATTAGAAAGATTACTAATTCCTTTTGGTCTTCATCATATATTAAATGCTATGTTTAGATTTACACCAGTTGGTGGTGAAATTCAAGTTGCAGGTAAAACGGTTACAGGAGCTTTAAATATTTATTTTGCAGAACTTGCAGCAGGAAACACAAATTTCTCTACAGAAGCTACAAGATTCCTTGCACAAGGTAAAATTCCAATAATGGTTTTTGGGCTTCCAGCAGCAGCATTAGCTATGTACCATACAGCAAAGGAGGAACATAGAAATAAAGTAAAGGGTATATTGCTAACAGGAGCGTTAGCATCGCTTGTAACAGGAATTACTGAGCCACTGGAGTTTTCCTTCTTATTTGTTGCACCAGTTCTTTTCTTAATTCACTCAGTATTGAGTGGTATGTCATTTATGCTAAATCATATTTTAAAAGTAGCAATAGGAAACACTCAAGGAGGAATAATTGATCTTATAGTATTTGGAATGATGCAGCCTAATACAAAGTGGTATATAACTCTTTTTATAGGTATTTTGTATGCTGTAGCATATTACTATATATTCAAGTTTATAATAATTAGATTCAATCTACAGACACCAGGAAGAGAAGAGGATTTAGATATAGAAGATAATGATGTAAAACAGGTATCTGTAGATGAAAGAGCAGTTCAAATAATAAATGCATTAGGTGGAAAGCAAAATATTGAAGTTGTAAATAACTGCTTTACAAGACTTAGAGTAACAATAAAAGACTCAAGTTTAATAAATGAAGCAGAACTTAAAAAGACTGGAGCTAAAGGTATTATAAAGCCTAATGAGAATAATGTACAAGTTATCTATGGACCATCAGCATCTAATATAAAGGTTTCAGTAACAAAAGCACTAAAGAAAATGTAAATGACAAAAAAGGAGGCAGAATTATGAAAAAATTTAATTTGACAATTGTAGGTGGTGGAAGTACTTGGACGCCAGGGCTACTTCAAAGTTTGTGTAAAATGAAGGATAGATTTCCTCTAAAAAAATTAGTTTTATTTGATATTGATGAAGAGAGACAAAGACCAATAGGTGAATTTGCAAAAATACTTTTTAATGAAGAGTATGAAGGACTTGAATTTAGTTATACAACTAAGGTTGAAGAAGCTTATCAAGATGTTGATTTTGTATTTATTCAAATGAGAACAGGTGGACTAAAAATGAGGGAGAAGGATGAAAAAATTCCTCTTTCATTAGGAGTTTTAGGTCAAGAAACCTGTGGACCAGGTGGTTTTGCATATGGTATGAGATCTATTAGGGATATGATAAATACAATAAATGATATAAGAAAATATTCAAAGGATGCGTGGATATTAAATTATACAAATCCTGCGGCAATAGTAGCAGAAGCATTAAGAAGAGTATTTTCAGATGATAAAAGAATACTTAATATATGTGATCAGCCTGTTAATTTATTAAGGTCATATGGTAGATTATTAAATATGAATCCTAATGAATTTGAGCCAGTTTACTTTGGACTTAATCATTTTGGTTGGTTTACACACCTTTATGATAAAAATGGAAATGATTTAGTACCTAAGATTAAAGAAATAATTCTTGAAACTGGTTTTAAACCGGTAGATGCTGAACAAAGAGATAAATCTTGGCTTGATACCTACGCAATAGTAAGAGATATGTTAGTAGATTTTCCAGATTATCTTCCAAACACATATTTACAATATTATTACTATCCAGACTATAAGGTTGCACATTTAAATCCAAATTATACAAGAGCAAATGAAGTTATGGACGGTAGAGAAAAGAGAGTTTTTGAAGAATGTATGAATGTTATAGAAAAAGGCACTTCAAAGGGATCAAGTTTGGTTCATAATGATGCACACAGTGAGTATATAATAGAGCTTGCAGAATCAATTGCCTTCAATAAACACAAAATATTCATAGTTATAGTAGAAAATAATGGAATAATTACGAATATACCAGATGATGCAATGGTGGAAGTTGCAGCTGTGATTACATCAAATGGGCCAAGACCACTTGCTGTTGGAAAAATACCAACCTTCTATAAGGGGCTTATTGAAAATCAATTAGCTTATGAAAAATTAACTGTAGATGCATATTTTGAAGAATCCTATCAAAAGGCACTACAAGCATTAACTTTGAATAGAACAATAGTATCAGCAAAAAAAGCACGAGAAGTTTTAGATGCTTTAATTGAAGCAAATAAGGAATATTGGCCAGAATTAAAATAGGGAATGGGATACCATTCCCTTATATGTTAAATAGAAGGAGGGGCAAGTTATGAAATTTTTACTTGCAATAGATTCCTTTAAGGGAAGTATAAGTTCTTTGGAGGCTGCCAATGCCTTTGAAGCTGGAATAAAACGTGTTAAAAACAATGTAGAAGTAATTAAGATTCCTATAGCAGATGGAGGAGAGGGAACTGTTGAATCACTTGTAAATTTTACAAAAGGAGAAATTATAAAAACAAAGGTCAAGGATCCATTAATGAGGGAGATTGATTCCTACTTTGGTATATTAGGTGATGGGGAAACAGTTGTTATAGAAATGGCAGCAGCTTCGGGTTTACCACTTCTTAAGGATGATGAGAGAAATCCCCTATATACTACGACATATGGTACAGGAGAATTAATAAAGAAGGCACTTGATATGGGGTTTAGGAGATTTGTCTTAGGAATAGGTGGTAGTGCAACAAACGATGCAGGAGTAGGTATGGCGATGGCACTGGGGTTTAAATTTTTAGATAAAGAAGGCTATGATATTGGATTGGGAGGAGTAAAACTTTTTAATTTACACTCAATAGATACAACTTGCAAAGATAAAAGGTTAGATGAATGTGAATTCTTAGTGGCTTGTGATGTTGAAAATACTTTATATGGGGAAAAGGGTGCTACCTATGTATATGCAAGACAAAAAGGGGCTGGAGAAGAAGATTTAATTTTATTAGAAAAATCAATAGTCAATTTTTCAAATGTTGTGTTTAAGGAATTTGGGATTAATATAAGTGAAATAAAAGGTGGAGGAGCAGCTGGAGGACTTGGAGCTGGTGCATATGTGTTTTTAAATGGCAAAATAAAAAAAGGAATTGATGTATTGATTGATATTTTGAAATTAGATGAAGTAGTAAAAGATGTTGATTTTGTTGTTACTGGTGAAGGGAAAATTGATGGGCAAACACTTTCAGGTAAGGTTCCATTTGGCATTGCAAAATTATCAAAAAACTATAATAAACCTGTGATTGCAGTTTGTGGTTTATTAGAAGAGGGATACAAAGAAATTTATAACTATGGTGTAGATACTATATTTTCAATAACCAATGGACCTATTTCATTAAATGAATCAATGAAAAATGCTTCTGTTTTAATAGAGGACACTGCTGAAAGAATCATAAGATTTATAAATATTTTTAAATAGGAGTTGCTTTTTTTGAAAATTACACATAATATTAATATATTAAACAAAATAAAAGGTGGTATAATATGACAACATTAAAATTTAACGAACTAAACCTATCAAAGGAGTTACTCAAGGCAATTGCAGACCTTGGATATGAAGAAGCAACTCCTATACAAAGTCAAGCGATTCCTATTGTATTAGAGGGACACGATGTAATAGGTCAGGCACAGACGGGAACCGGAAAGACAGCAGCCTTTTCAATACCTGTTATAGAGAGGATAGATACAAGCAAAAAACAAATACAAGCACTGATTTTATGTCCAACAAGAGAACTTGCAATACAGGTTAGTGAGGAGATAAAAAAACTCTCCTCCTATAAGAAGGGGGTATATGCACTTCCTGTATATGGAGGTCAAGCGATTGAAAGACAAATACAAGCTCTAAAAAAAGGTGTAAACATAGTAATAGGTACTCCAGGTAGAGTTATTGACCATATAAATAGAGGAACAATTAAATTAGATAATTTAAAGATGATTGTTCTTGACGAAGCAGATGAAATGCTAAATATGGGATTTATTGAGGATATAGAGTTTATCTTAAGTAATGCACCAAAGGAAAGACAAACACTTTTATTTTCTGCTACAATGCCAAAACCAATATTAGAACTTACTCAGAAATATCAAAATAATCCTAAGATGGTTAAAATAGTTCAAAAGGAACTTACTGTTCCAACAATTGAACAAATCTATATAGAAGTTAGAGAGGCAGATAAAATAGAAGTTTTATCAAGACTTTTAGATATACATAATCCAAAACTATCTTTAGTATTCTGTAATACAAAAAAGAAGGTAGATGAAGTGTCTATGAGCCTTCAAGCAAGAGGTTATCTTGCGGATGGGCTTCACGGTGATTTAAAACAGCTACAAAGAGATAAGGTAATGCAAAAGTTTAGAAAAGGTCTAATTGAAATACTTGTAGCAACTGATGTTGCAGCAAGGGGTATTGATGTTGAAAATGTTGAGATGGTATTTAACTATGATGTACCACAGGACATTGAAAACTATGTTCATAGAATAGGAAGAACTGGAAGAGCAGGTAGAGAAGGAAAGGCATATACCTTTATATCAGGAAAGGAAATATATAAATTAAAGGATATACAAAGGTATACAAAAACAAAGATTAAGATGGGTAAAATACCTACAATAAATGATGTAGAAGAGAGAAAGATAACAGCTTTAATAGACAATATAAAAGAGATAATAAATGAAGGTGGCCTTGAAAGATATGCCGGCATAGTTGAAAGAATAGTAGGTGATGACTATACTTCATTAGATATTGCATCAGCTCTTTTAAAGATGACAATGAAGTTAGATGAAAAATATGATGAAGATGTTCAAGATTTAGAACAGGATAGAGAAATGACAAGGTTGTTTATTAATATAGGTAAAAATCAAAGAATATCACCAAAGGATATTGTTGGTGCTTTTGCAGATAAGGTTAAAATACCAGGTGATTTAATTGGAAGTATAGATATATATGACAAATTCTCCTTTGTGGAGGTTCCGAGGGAATATGCAAAGGAAGTAATGAAAATAATGAATGAAAATACTATAAAAGGTAAAAAAGTAAACATTGAGATTGCAAAGAAAAAATAAAATATTTTGCTTGCAATTACATTAAATATGTGCTATAGTAATAAAGTACCCGAAAGACAGTTCAACATTCTCCTTGTATAGCCTTGGAAATGTTGTACATCGTCTTAAGGAAAAAGGTTATATTTTAGGAGGAATGTTGAAATGGCAGACAAGAATTTAGTATGTGTAGACTGTGGTAAGGAGTTCATCTTCACAGAAGGAGAACAACAATTCTACGCTGAAAAGGGATTTGAAAACGAACCAAAGAGATGCCCAGAATGCAGAAAAGCAAGAAAGCAACAAAAGAGAAACTTCAATAGATAAGAAGTTAAAAGCAGCGTTAAGCTGCTTTTTTTATTTTGGTTATATAATGTATAACTTTATAATTGAAATTACGCTGTTATTAAATATTAAAAAATTTCAATTGATTTTTCTACATATATTGACAAAAAATAATAATATGGTATTATTAAATTACAAAGATAATTATTGTCTATTAATAATAATTAAAACAATCCCCCAACACCATTAAATCCTCCCAAAATAGGCTGCATTGCAGCCTATTTTTTTAATTTTTTTCTAAGACTTGGTTCCATAGCACCTGTATCAAAATTTTTTATATTTGATTCAACGTGTTTAAAGGTACAGGGTTTGCCTTCACAGTAAGATTCAACTGCTCTATCATTTGTTGGATACATTTCTGTAGTCTCTGGTGTTATACTATTTTTAAATTTCTTTTTAGTCATAAAAACACCTCCAATAATATTATTTCAATTTAGTTGACATAAGATACTATTATTAAATAAATAAAAATGTTCAAAAAATATCAAAAATGTTTTATAATTATATTATGTTTAAGTTAATAAATAACTATAATGTGCTATACTTTTTTAGGGGGAATATATTTGAGACCTTTTTTTACTGTTTTAATTCTTTTACTAACTTTTATTCTTCTAATACTTCATAATCAATATATAAAATTGAGACAAAAATATGAGAGGGAGGTTGATTTAAATAATTTACTAATTGAAATATCTAAAGAGTTAATGGCATATAAGGATGTAAATAAGCTCTTTAAAAAGATATTAGTAGATACTTTAAAAATTGTAGAAGAAGGGGATGCAGGCAGTATACTTGTTTATAACAAACAAAAGGATTGTATGGAGTATGTGGCAGCAATAGGATATGATATAGATGAATTAAAAAAAGTAAATTTTAAAAAGGAGGAGCTGTATTTATATAAGCTAAACAGATTAAATTCTGCAGATATAATAAAAAACCCTCGCTCCTTTGATAGTGAATATATAGACAATGAAAAATATAAGATGCTGCTTGAAATGAATGCATTAGAGATTAAGGCAACATTAAGTGCTCCAATTTATATAGATGGTAAATTTTACGGAGTGATAAATATTGATAATCTAAATAAGATAGATGCCTTTACAAATAAGGATATTGAGCTTATTGAGTTTTTAGTAAAGCAATTGGAAGCTTCTATAAAAAATGCTATTTTACTTGAAGAATTAAAGTATGCTTTAAGAACGGATAAACTAACGGATGTATATAATAGAAGATGTTTTGAAGAAATACTTGAGAAGGAAATAAAAAGAGCAGCAAGATATGGAAATAGCTTTAGTATTGTACTAATTGATTTAGATGATTTCAAACCAATAAATGATACCTATGGGCATAAAATGGGAGATAGGGCATTAAAATATTTTGCAGATGTATTAAAGAAAAATTTAAGGGATACAGATGTGGTTGCAAGGTTAGGCGGAGATGAATTTGTACTACTTCTGCACGGAGCAGATGAAAATAAATCAGAGGGTAAAATTGGATTTATAAAAAATTATTTAAGAGAAAATCCTTTGGAAGATATAGTTATTGATTTTAGCTATGGTATATGTGAATATAGGGATGGAATAGATATAGATACCATAATGACCAAGGCAGATGATAAAATGTATGAGCAAAAAAGAATAAAAAAGGTGAAAAGATAGAGCAGTCTGTTGAAAAAGTTATATATTGATTAGCCCCATGAAGGATTTCTTGGGCATTCGTTCATTTCGCTAATCAATTCTAAGCTTTTCTTTGTTTGAAAAAGT
>NZ_JAIHAO010000060.1:0-8715 GCF_020054765.1 Caloramator sp.
TTTACCAGTTGTATGAGAATGTAAGAGAAAAAATTAAGATATATCTACTTGTTGACAACGATGAGGCTGGATTAAAAGGTTTTGAGAATAACGTAAAGAGTCTTCAGGAATTAGGGTTCAAAAATATCTATAAGATGCTTCTTGAAGGAGCAAAGGATGCAGGAGAGGCCACAAAAGAGCAGGTAGATAAAGCGTATAAAAGTGCACAACTACAGCCGATAAGATATGATAAAAAAAGAATAGTTGTTAAAGATTATAATACAGGGTTGAAAAGTGCTGTAGAATAAAATCAAAAAATTTTTAAAAAATTTCTAAAAAAGTGTCACGTTTTCAATTTTGAGGCCAGTATAATATATATAGAAATATAAAAGGATTGTTAAATCCTTATAAACAGTTGAACTGTGTATATATTAGATTTCAAATATTTCATTCATTGTTGACCCTTACAAACAGTTAAACTGTGAAATCTATTTTATAATAAGTATTTGAAAAATATATAACATTGAAAATGTAAAATAAGTTGTTACTCCTTATCAAACAGTGGTGCAAATATGTCTGGATTTGGCAAACATATTGCCACCACTGTTTATAAGTAATAACAAACAAAGTTTAACTGTTTGTACAAGATAACAATACTATTTATTTGTTATATAAAAACTAACTTGAAAAAATAAAATATTCCTTCTTAAAATGCTTCAAATAAGCATATAGGAGGAATATGATTATGAGTATACAGGTTTTAAAGGTTGCAGGAGATAGTAATATTACTGCTGTTGCTGATACAATTTATAAGTGTGTAGTAGAGCATGGCATTGTCCACATTGATGCTATTGGTGTAAAGGCAACGTATATGACAGTAAAAGCCCTTGTGAAGGTGGTTGAATCCCTAGTGCATGAAGGTTACAGGTTTAATTTAAGGCCCTATTACGTAAAAGTAAACACAACAGAGAATGATATACAGTCAGTTAGCAAGACTGCTATTCGGTGGACATTGATTGCTGAGGTAAAATAATATAAATTCTTGTATTTACAACTAAAATATGGTAATATGAAGATATACTGCCGAAAGGGACACACTTCTCTTATACTACGTAAGTATAGGGGAGGTGTGTTTTGTTTTTCTACTATAATAAGTGGGTAAATATATAACAAACAAAATAGTGTGTTCTAGTAGATATCTCTTTATGGTATAGGGGATAAGGGAAGGACAAGGCGCTGTTAGATTTACAAGAATAAGGGTATATATTATAATGTTCTCTATTGGAACAAAGATTATTTTTCTAACCCTAAAAGCCAACTGACGCTTACATTTAGTACTTGAGATAAAGCCATTAATTCAATGTCAGTGATAATCCTTTTTTGTTGTTCGAGTTTTGAAATACTGGCTCTATCAATGTAAACAGCCAATGTTTCAAGTTTCACTGATAGTTCCTGCTGAGTCATGTTGTTTTTTAGTCTTGCAATTTTAACTCTGGAACCTGCGATATTGCGTTCTTCGGAATCTAATACTAACTTCATAATAAACCACCTTCTGTTCTTTATTGGAACAATTGTATTTTATCCGAAGTTGTGCAATAATATGTTCTAATAAAGAACATATTGTAAATTTGGAGGCTAATTGTAATGTATAAGGAAGACTTTGAAACTAACGGGATAATTCGAATTGTAATGAATCAAGAACACAAGATTCAGTACAGCAGTATTAATAATCAAGAAACCTATAATTACCTTAAAAAATTGGACATTTTGGAGAAGTTACCTGAATATTCATCTGTTCAATATAATTCAGGGAATTATTGCGTGGCAATTGATAAATTATATATTGCCGACCAGCCTTATCACATAATTACCATTGCTTTGAGACATCATAAATGTAGCAACTGCAGCAAAGCCTTTATAGATGCACCAACAGGCTTATATAATAGGAACTATTGGGAGCAGATTAGCAATGGAACTATCTATCATCCAGGAATAAAAGAGTATTCCTTAATCCTTATAGATATAGATAGCCTGAAAAAAATTAACGACACATATGGGCATTTGGCAGGTGATAAGGCTATTGAAATAGTTGGACAAGCGATTAAAAGGAGTATAAGAAAAGAGGATTTAGGGATAAGGTATGGAGGCGACGAATTCATAGTTTTACTTTTTAATCAGGATAGGAAGGCTGCGTACAAAGTAGTAAAAAGAATTAGGAAAGAGATTAGTAAAAGAACTATAGAAGAAAACTTAGATATTCAAATCAGTGCAGGAATAGCCTGCTGTGATTATTTAAGTGATTTGGAGGAAATAGTAAAAATGGCAGATAAAGATATGTATAGGGAAAAGGAAATAAAGAAAGAACA
This sequence comes from Caloramator sp., assembly GCF_020054765.1. Taxonomy (NCBI): domain Bacteria; kingdom Bacillati; phylum Bacillota; class Clostridia; order Eubacteriales; family Clostridiaceae; genus Caloramator; species Caloramator sp. The sequence goes on from NZ_JAIHAO010000060.1 coordinate 2,346, forward strand.
GAAGGTACAAACTAATACTTTAAAGGATTTAAGGGAAGAAATTGAAAAAATAAGAAATGAGTTGAATAAGAGAGTTATTCAAGAGGGTAAAGGAATAAATAATGAAGAGACATTGAAACTAAGTCAGAAACTAGATGAACTGATTGCGAAGTACCTAAAAAATGAAAAGTAGGGGATAGTGATAAATAGGAATAAGGTATATGAGGTATAAGGAATAAGGAGTAAGGTGTGGGAGAGAATCCTGCACTTTTTTTGTGTAGAAATTATGAGTGATAAAGATTTTGTATACGGCTTGTAAATAAGAAGAGTAAGATAAGATTTTTCCAGGGGTATGGGATACTAGGCTAAGCAATAATACTTAATAAAAGTTGCCTGGATATTGACAGGAAAACTTAAATGCTTATGGATATTTATCAAGGTCACTTCCTTTTACGAATGTAGATAAAACATTTAGTTTTATTGAATATTCAAGTAGTATATCATAAAATATAAGTGACAGTTTTAGGTAAAGAGTAGGAGTGTCTTTATGGAGAAAGAACTTAAAGAAACAAAAAGGATTAACAGTACAGAAGATATCATAGAGGCTCATAAAAAGGCAATAAAATTGGTACCTGTAAATTGGAAAGGTAGAGAAATAGAAATACCTGTTTATTATAGTATGAGTGCTGCAATTACATATGAAAAAGCCTTTAAGGAGACAAAAGATTATAAAAAATCATTTTGTAGAATGGTTCTTAAAATAATTAACAGCAATAGAAAAATTATCTATAAAGAAGATGAATTTCCTATTCTTGATATAAGTGATATAGAAGAGTTATTTGATGAGGATTTACAAAAAATAGGAGAAAAAATCATATATAATTCAGATTATTTAAAAGAAATCGAAGAAGAAGTATCTAAAGAAACTGATGACTTCTTTGAAAAATTTTATTTGATACATAAAAAAGAGAAAGAAAAGTATAGTGAGAAGATGGGGAAAATCGTACAGCAACTGAAACCTAAACTTGATATGACAGATTTCCGCAAGAACTTATTTCCAAGTATAGAATTAGTTTCAAGAATAAACAGCATAACAGAAACAGTAAGACCTGCTGTAGTTTATATAGGGGCAACATATCAAAATATTATAGGCAATTCAGCATTGATGGAGATGGCTGCCACTGCAAGTAAGATGGCAAATACGATAGGTACATATATGGAAGTAATTAATCCAGTGCAAAGGAGCATTGGTAAGTCAATAATAGAAATGAAGTCTGCATTAGCGTCAACAACGAGTATTGTTGATGCAACAATTAAAAACTTTTATTCTGAAATAAATGCTATAAGGGACATACTGCAGCCAATCAATATGGAATATGTGAAAACAACATTAGAAAGCCAAGAAGCACTTAGAAGAGCCATAAATAGGGATTTTCAGACCCATATAAAGATATTTGGAGCAGAATTAAATAAAATACTTAATTTCAAATATCATGATAAGTTATTTAATTTTGCAAATGTGCAGCAAAATATCATTAACAATATAAAACCATTTTTACTTGGGATACAGACTATTCTTCTTGCAAGAACAAATATCAAGGAAAGTTTGAAAGAAAAAGCCAAGACCATGCTCAAATTTGGGTGGTGGTTCATTGGCTCTCTTCCTATAGACATAATTAACTACATTCATGAAAACAAAGAAACTTTAAGCCAGGAAGATGTCGATAAAACAATATGCGATTATTATAAAGCCGATGACTGCAAAGAACTTGAAGAGATAATAAGCGAATGGAATGAACTAGAATATTTTAGCAAGTGGGGAAAAAAGATTAAAGATGCCTTCCATGCTCATAAATTAGAGATGTATTCTTTATCTGTTTCAGTATGGGCATTAATGATTGAAGGCGTTATTCGAGATTTTATGAGAGATGTTTATGGTGTAACGGCATTTAAATTTAGCCTTTTGTATAATAATTTTAAAGAAAAGGCTAAAGAACTAGATGGTTTTATTGTTAATTATGCTTTTAACTGCATGGATTCATTTTATGTCAGATTTAATCCTGAAAAGCCAGATGGAGTACATGACTTTAGCAGACATAAAATATTTCATGGACAGGCTGTAAATTATGATAGTGAAGTAAATTCATTAAAGTTGATGTTGTATTTAGATGAACTATTCTATATGGCATTATCTTTGAAAAATCCTATTATTGCATAATAAAGAATTAATTATACATGCCTTTGGAGGCATGTTGTTTTTTACGTATACATAAAAAAGAACCTATAAAAAATTAGAATATTCTATATAAGATGCAAATTGCAAAGGAAAATCTAAAAAAATATAGAATATAAAAGTATAGATTGATATAATTTTACGTGTATATATAACTTAATATGTCAAAATTGAAAAAACATAGGAGTGATAAGGTGATTAACTTTCAAGATAAAGTAAACTTTATATGGAGCATAGCAGAACTTTTGAGGGGGCCTTATAAGAAAGAGCAGTACGGGGATGTGGTTCTTCCAATGTCCGTTCTTAGGAGGTTTGACTGTGTTCTTGCAGCAACCAAGCAAGAGGTATTAGAACGCTATGAGATGTTAAAAAAAACAGGGCTTCAAAATATGGACCCTGTTTTAAATAGAATTTCAAAGCAGGAATTTAATAATACAAGTAAATATGATTTTGAAAAGTTGCTGGCTGACCCTGATAATATAGCAAATAATTTAAGAAATTATATTAACGGTTTTTCCAAGAACGCCAGGGAAATCATAGAATATTTTGATTTTGATAAACAGATTACAAAACTTAATGATAATAATCTTCTTTACCTTGTTATATCTGAATTTAATAAGATAGACTTGCATCCCGATGTAGTAAGTAATACCGAGATGGGATACATATTTGAAGAATTGATTAGAAGATTTTCTGAACACGGGGAAGCAGGGGACCATTATACCCCTCGTGAAGTTATTAAACTCATGGTAAATATTCTCTTAAATGAAGATAACGAGGAATTGACACAACCAGGACTTGTTACAACTGTCTACGACTGCTGTGCAGGAACGGGAGGTATGCTTTCAGTTACAGAGCAATATCTAAAAGAATTAAACCCTGAGATAGATGTTGAATTGTTTGGGCAGGAATTAAATCCACAGTCCTTTAGTATTTGCAAATCTGACATGCTTATAAAAGGACAAAATGCCGACAACATCATTTTAGGAGACAGTTTTACTGAAGATGGACATAGGGGTGCAACCTTTAGATATATGCTTACCAATCCGCCTTTTGGTGTAGAATGGAAGAAAGCACAAAAATTTATTAAAGATGAACATGAAAAAGACGGGTTTAATGGCAGATTTGGTGCAGGGCTTCCAAGGATATCTGACGGTTCCCTTCTGTTCTTACAGCACTTGATATCTAAAATGAAACAGGATGAAAAAGGCAGCCGTATTGCTATTATTTTTAACGGTTCTCCTTTATTTACTGGAGATGCAGGTTCGGGGGAATCGGAAATCAGGCGCTGGATAATTGAAAATGATATGCTCGAAGGGATTATTGCACTGCCTGACCAGTTATTCTACAATACAGGTATTTCTACTTATATCTGGATAGTAACCAACCGAAAGAATAGTGACCCGATGAAGGGACCTGTAAGGACAGGTAAAATACAGTTGGTCAACGCAGTGGACTTCTATCAGAAAATGAGAAAAAGCCTTGGAAATAAGAGAAATGAAATCACTGAGGAACAGATAAAAGAAATTACGAGGATATACGGTGAGTTTAAGGAGAACGAATACTGCAAGATTTTTGATAATGAAGATTTCGGATATCAGAAGATAGTTGTAGAGAGGCCTTTAAGGCTAAATTTCCAGGTAACTGAAGAGAGAATCAATAATCTGTATAATGAGACGGCCTTTAAGAAACTTGCCGAATCCAGAAAGAAAGGTGCGTCAGGACTTAAAGAGATAGAAGAAGGCAAGAAACTCCAAAAACAAATCATAGAAACCTTAAAAACAATGGATTCTACTATTCTGTATAAAAACAGGGATGATTTCACAAAAGTACTCAAGAAGGCTTTTAAAAATACGGATATGAAATTGAATAGTTCTTTATTAAAGGCTATCATATCTGCTCTGTCTGAAAAAGACGAAACAGCGGATATTTGTGTGGACAGCAAAGGGAATCCAGAGCCAGACCCAGACTTGAGGGATACTGAAAATGTACCTTTGAAAGAAAATATTCATGAGTATTTTGAACGGGAAGTAAAGCCCCATGTGCCCGATGCCTGGATAGATGAAAGCAAGACTAAAATTGGGTACGAAATACCTTTCACAAGGCATTTTTATAAATACCAGCCCCTCAGACCTTCTGAAGAGATTATGAAAGAGATTAAAGAACTTGAACAGAGCATTTTGGAGAAATTGAAGAAGGTGATGGGTGAATGAGTAAGTTTAAGAGGTATGAAAGGTATAAGGATTCGGGTGTTGAGTGGATAGGGGAGATACCGGAGAATTGGGAAGGGAAAAGCCTTAGACATGTAATAAAATTTATACGTAATGGAACTACCGCAACGCAAATTGATGAATCAGAGTATGTTGTTACTAGAATTGAAACAATTTCCTCCGGCAAAATTGACTTAGACAAGGTGGGATATGTTGATTATTTCAAAGATATACAAAAATATAAATTAGATAAAGGTGATATATTATTTTCACACATAAACAGTTTAGCCATGGTAGGTAATTGTGCTATATATGATTTTGATATAAATCTTTATAATGGCATGAACCTATTACAAATAAGACCATCTGACGATGTCTGTAAAAAATGGTTACTATATTTTCTAAAGAGTTATTATTTTAATCAAAGTGTAAAGGCAATTGCAAAACATGCAATAAATCAGGTGAGTGTACCAGTTAATAGGTTAAAGGAAGTTCGGATATTTGAACCTTCAATTGATGAACAATATTCTATTGCCAATTTCCTTGACCAAAAGACTGCTGAAATAGATGGCTTGATTGCTGATAAGGAAAAATTGATTGAACTACTACAGGAAAAACGGCAGGCGGTTATAACTGAAGCCGTTACCAAAGGACTTAATCCAAATGTAAGGATGAAGGATTCAGGAATTGAGTGGATTGGGGAGATACCAGAACATTGGGAAGTTGCTAGTTTTACAAAATATATTTCTTCAATAGTAGATTATAGAGGTAAAACTCCTGAAAAAGTTGATGAAGGTGTTTTTTTAGTTACTGCTAAAAATATAAAAAATGGACGCATTGATTATTCACTTTCCCAAGAATATGTTAAGACTGAAGAGTATGCGCAGATTATGAGAAGAGGATTACCGGAAATTGGAGATGTCCTTTTTACTACAGAAGCCCCTCTTGGGGAAGTGGCTAATGTCGATAGAACAGATATTGCTTTAGCGCAGAGAGTAATTAAGTTTAGAGGTAAAGAGATGCAACTAGATAATTACTATTTAAAATATTGGATTATGTCACATGGTTTTCAGCATGACTTGCAATCATATGCAACAGGTTCAACTGCGACAGGGATTAAAGCAAGTAAATTATCTAAATTAATCATTTTATTGCCAATATTTGAAGAGCAAAAAGCCATTGCTTATTTCCTTGATAAAAAAACATCTGAGATAGATGAATTGATATCAAACATTAGAGTACAAATAGAAAAACTCAAAGAATATCGCCAATCCCTCATATCCGAAGCCGTTACTGGTAAAATAGATGTCAGGGATTATGCAAATAACTAATTTTAAAGCATAAGAGGTGAACAGAAATGGCCAAAACACCTGTGGAACTTTCAGAAAAGGGCTTTGAAGAATATATTGAGGAGCATCTTCTTAAATCTGGATATATCAAGGGTAACCCTGACGACTATAACAAAGAATTTGCCCTTGATACCAAAATCCTATTTGACTTTTTAGAGGATACCCAGCCCAAGAAAATGGAGAGATTAAGAGAAATCTATAAGGACCAGTATCAATTTAAGATTTTAACCCGATTAAACCGGGAACTTAGTAACCGCGGCATGATTGATGTATTAAGGCATGGGATTAAAGATTATGGTGTGTACTTAGACCTTGCCTATTTTCAGCCTGCCAGCAAATTAAACGATGAAATGGTGAAACTTTATAAGAAGAATAGGATATCCGTCACAAGACAGGTACACTACAGCACCAAAAACGAAAACAGCATTGACATGCTCATCTGTGTCAACGGACTTCCCGTTGTTGTGCTGGAACTTAAAAATGCTTTCACTGGTCAGACTTATGAAGATGCAATAATCCAGTACAAGAAAGATAGAAGCCCCAATGAACTATTATTCCAGTTTAAGAAAAGAGCCATTGTATTTTTTGCAGTAGATACT
>NZ_JAIHAO010000017.1:0-39033 GCF_020054765.1 Caloramator sp.
AAAGTTGTTAATTTAGCTGTTAAATTAAGTCTTATACAGAGTATGTATAAAAGCTTTAATGTACTCTACCCATTGGAATATCTAATTTAAATAAAGTTTTAAAAAACCCCCCTATGTATAAGGGGTCAAATAGGTTTTTGTATACAAACTCTGTATACAAAAACCTATTATTTACATATATTATATTCTTAATAATTTCATATGTCAAATATGTAAACCACTAAAAATCTATTTCTACAATCCAACTAATATTTCCATCTTTATTTACTCGCTTTAATTTTCCTATTTCAATACTAATTTCATCTGTATTCATTATATTGAAAACATTATTTAGTTTCTTTTCAATGCTTTTTATCTTCTTATCTAATTCTTCCCTCTCAGCTTTTAGTTCATTTAATTCTTTAAAAAAACTTTTAGCCTTTATTATAAGAGCCTGATTTGAAAAAGAAGAAGCATCTGAATGTAATATTGGTGTTGGATAAAAACCATCAGTTATATCAAATTTACAATCACATACATCAACATAATTTGTATCTTTCAAGTATTCCTTAATCTTTTTACAAGATATTGGTCTTTCAGGTGCTCTTGAAATATATTTTTCAGTTATATTATAGCTATAATTGTCTAAGTTAGACATATAAAAATGTAAAAATTCTATACCTTTGTCTATGAAAACAAAGTTATACAAAAGTATTAACCTATCAAAATGACTAAGACTTCTCTTATTAAGTCCTAAAAGTATAATCCTTTTTATTACTTCACAATTTTTAATTACCTTATAAGCCTCTGGATATTTTTCCTTTATATTTTCTATCCATTCAGAAGACTTTTCTATTTCCAATATAAATGTGTTTTTTACAACATCAGATATATCATCCAAATCTAAAAATGTACTTCTTTTTTTAGTTATAGGATGAATGCCTAATGGTAATTTGATACAGTTTTCTGTCTCGACTAAAACAGTCTCCCTTGGTTTGATTTCAACAATACAATTTTTAACATCTACATTTTTTATAATTTCTTCAGCTAATTTGTTTAATATTTTCACACTATAAAAATCATCGAAAAATACCCAAACGTGATATCCTTTTTTTCCACTAAACTCTATGTACCCTGTATATCCTTTATTTTTTAAAGTTATTTTTATGTCCTTTGCAATGTTATATGCCTCTTCTAAATTATCTTTGCAATCTATATCAAAAACTAAAACATTACTTGTACCATTTATCTTTTCTAATTTAATGGATACTATTATATTTCCATTTAAATGTTGTTTTATTATATTATCTTCAATCTTATTATTTATTTTTAAATACTCGTTTAATTTTTCATCAAAAACATAATAAAAATTATTACCATTATCAAATATACATCTAAATTTAGAAAAATACTCTAATTTTGCTTTAACTTCAAGATATAATTCTTCAAATCTTGCAGCTGCACTAAATTGATTTTGTTCAACCAATTCCTCTATAACTTGTTCTTTCTCTTTATGTTTCGAAACTACTTCTATTAATTTTGCAAATTCTATTCCCAAAGTTTTTTCTGCATTATTTATTATTTTTTCAATGATATTAGAACTGATTATATTAAAATCTATTTTTGTTATTAGTTCAATAAATCTTTGCTTATTACAATGTTTTATACTATTTACAAGACCAATAAAATCGTCACTATCTTCCGCAAAATACCCTCTTGCATCTATTTCGTTTATTTTTTTATTATCCATATATTTCATCACCTTACATTCAGAAATATTGATAACGTACCCTAAAAAATCAAAACTATCTCCCTTTGTTATTATTTTTGTCTTGGAACTTGATAATTTTAAATCCAATAAATTCAACTTTTCGCTAATTATATCCAATATATTTTTATTACATAAAAACAGCATATCATCACAAAATCTAAAATATTTTACCTCTTTATAATTTGAAAAATATTCATCAAAATCTATCAAATAAATATTAGATAAAATAGGACTTAATGGACTACCTAAGGCTATTCCTCCATTTTTTAGTATCATTTGTTCATCAATTAATATTTTCTTAATCTTGTTTATGTAATAATTTTCTAATTTACTTTTTTCTAATATTTTAATTAGCTTTTCTATATTTATAGAACCAAAATAATCCTCAATATCACATTTTATTACGTATTCAAATTTATTCACATTATTTATAACATCTTTTATTGCATCTCTTGCAGATCTACCTTTTATAAACGAATAAACACACTCATTAAAAATAAATGTTTTTTCTAATTTCTTTTTTAACTTTATTCTTTCAATTTTTTCTTTTTCATCATAAATAATGATTTTTCTTTGTTTATTTTTTCTAAACAAACTAAAACATTTCATATAATAAACTTATCCTTTTTATCCCCCTTGCCATAATCATAAATTAATCTCTTATTTATACAGCCTTCACACATATAATATATTCGTATGCTTTTGGTAAGCTCATCCACATTACCCGCATTATAGGCATATGTTATATAACTCCTATATAGTTTTTCAATATCCTGCAACATCTTATTATGAACATCTTGAGGTAATTCAAACTCAAAGAGGCTATATTGCACTCTTTGAGCATAATTTTCTAAAATCTTACTTAACCTATTTCTATATCTATTATTCGTAATATCATATGCAACAATTCCCTTTATCACTTTCTCATCATAGGCTTAAAATCACCCTCACCTAAAATATACTTTTTTATTTGCAAAACTTGTTCCTTTATATCTTCATCTATTTTAGTAGATTCTGTTCTAAACTTACTTATATACTTTCTAAATGCAGTATCGGTTAGAAATATTCCTTCTTCCCTTTTTTCAAAATCTTCTATAACTATTTCTTTGCGTCTTAAAATCTTTAATACAAATGCATCACAGAAATATTGTCTAAATGGTTCTATCAAATCAAGTGCTAATGATTCTCTACCATATTTAATACTATGTAAAAAACCTATATTACCATCAAGCCCACTCCTGTCTAATTCTGATATCAATTTATTTAATAAAAGCATATAGGTTAAACTTAACAATGCATTCACTTCATCCTTTGGCGGCCTTCTATTTCTTCCATCAAAAACAAAATTACTTGGTATTAAAGATTTAAAATTATCAAAATATATTTTACTTGCAATTCCCTCATACCCCATTATATTTTCTACATCCTTTGCAGTATCTATTTTCTTCATTTGCTCTAATAAATTCATTTCGCTAATATTATATTTTTTTAAAAGCATATATTGATTCCAAATCTTTGCCTTTACTATTTTCTTTGCAATATCTATTCTTTTTAGCTTGTCCTTCCATACTTCATATTGTGATAACTTAAGGTATATATTTTTTGAATTAATGCTTGATACCTTCCCCTTCAATTTACCTGTATAAGATAAGAAAAGAACATCAACACCATATTCAAAAGCCAAATTTAAAGCCTGAGAGGTAATCTGTTGATTTCCAAATAGTAGAATTTTATCTATCTTAAAAACCGGGATGCTGTCTATTTTCAACCCTGCCTTTGTTATTAAAATTTGTTGATCAAGTTTTTTTAAAGTACACCCTTGTTCTATAACATATAAATCCTCCATAAAATCACCCAAATTTTCTAATCAGCTCAACAATAAAAATTTGTCGAGCTGATTTTTTTAATCTTTCTTCGCAAAGTATAAAATCACAAAAAACAATATAATGCCAACTGGCCCTATGCTTGCTAAAAATAAAAACAAAATAATCCATCCCCAGGGAACATTATCTGAACTGCTATTTTGAATTTTTTTATTCTCATTATATAATGTATATATAGAACTATCTGTAGTTGATGTGGATTGTACATTTTTATTTTCATTATTTACATAAGAGTTTGTTTCTTTTGGTGTAATATCCTTCTTTTCATTTAAATTTTGTTTTTCATATTCTTTATTTTCTTTATTGCTATTCTTAAATAAAATATCCTTTAAAAATTCATATCTTTCCTTTGCACCCTCATCATTTGTAATAAAATAAATAATCTTCCAGCAATAGTACAAACCAAATACTAATTCTGTTTCATCATAAAACTTTAATTCATTTATAATTTGATTAATTAGATATGCTTTTATTTCTTCCCTTTCCTCTGCTGATTCAATTAATTCTTTAACATATATTCCTACTCTGCCTTCACATTCATTAATTGATGTTTGAGTTATTGCATTATGTTTTATTAACAATAATCTATAGTCTATTAAATTAAAATCATTAAGTTCAAGCTTTGACATATCACTTAATATTCTATTTGCTTCTGTTTTTTTATTTTTAAATATATAAACAAAATATAACTTTTCATATATGTAAAAATCCTTTTCTATCTCTAATGCCTTTTTAAAATAAAACTCTGCTCTTTCAAGATTTTCTGTAACTTCAAAACATACTCCTAACATAAAATAAATTAAAGCGGAATTGTTTATATAATTAAGTGCCTTTTGCAAAACCTCCGTTGCTTCTTCTATTCGCCCATCCTTAGAATAGACCTCTGCTAATTTTACCCATATTCTTTCATCATCTGGTTTTATAAAAGTCATCCTTTTTAATTTACCTATTGCTTCTTCATACTCCTCTAACTCAATTAACTCCTCTACTTTCTGAAGGGTTTCTAAAAACTCATCTCCATATTCTAATTGAAAATCGTACTCCCTTCTCTTTTCAGGATTACTTAATATTTCATATGCCTCCCTTATTCTTTTAAAATTTTCCTCATCCCTTTCAGGATGATATTTTCTTAAAAGTCTTGCATAGGCCTTTTTAATTTCTCCTGAAGACGCCCCTTTATTTATTTGTAGAATTTCATAATAGTTTTGCATCTAAATTCCACCACCTATTATTCTTTTTATCTTATTATTAAAGAAAATACTTCTTGTATCTATCATATTTGCATATTCTTTTGCCTCAACTTGTCCCTTTTCGTACAACAAAAGAGCCAAGTCATAAAGTGCCTCATCATAATAACATCCATATTTGAATTCTCTTACATATTCCTTATAATAGACTACAGCATCATCTCTTTTTAAATCTTTAGAAACCTTTGCCAACAAAAACAAAGTATGTTGCTTTATATAACTATTACTTGTAAATTCATAGGCAAGTTTAAAATAATTATATGCCTCGTCATATCGTCTATTTTTATACACCTTTAATCCATTCTTATAAAGACTACTTTCCAATTGACTTCCAAGTACATCCTTTAACCTTTTAGAAGAATCATCTTCTATGTATTTATAGACTATCTGTTTCTCCTGTGGTAAATCCCTATAAACAACTTCTGTTTTTGAGTTTGATTTTACTATATAAGCACCAACTAATACTGATGGGATAATTAATGATGTAAATAATATACTCTTTATTTTAAAGTTTAGATGTTGTATATATTTATCAAAATCAATATCAAAACCTAAAGATTTTATTTCCTCATTAACCCTTCTAAATTCTTTAAATCTTCTACGTTTAAAAAGACATACCATAAAAAGCTTAAAACCACTTATTGTCATAAATCCTTTATTGTAGTAAAACTCTAATATCTTCTGGGCATATCTATAATCTTTTTTATTTGCTAATTCTAATGCTCTATTAAAATCCTTTATATATTCCTTTATTAACCAAAACTCTTTTAATATTTTTTTTGCAACTTCATCTCCATTTGCGTCAAAATTGTAATTGAAAATTGCATATGCCTCTTCAAAATACTCATAAAAGATTAATAATACACCTGCAGCATTCAAAGCTGCAGGGTTTTCTTTATCCTTTATTAAATTTAAAATTCTATTATAGCTTTTGGAGTCCATATTATCTCCCCCTAATCTATATCAAAAAGTAGGTCTATTATTTCTCCTTCAATTTCATTTGCCATATCCTCATCATCTTGTATTATGTATTGTTTTAGTTCATTTAATAGTCTCATTAGCTCTTTCTTAATTTCTGATTCACCTAAGGTATTCAACCTCTTTTCTGCACCTTCAATTGTCATTTTATACTTTTTATATAGATTACACTCTTTATAATTATCCAAAACAGCAGCTACTTCATTTTGAACTACATCCTGCATATTAATTGCTCTTTTTATTTCTATTTGTCTTCTATGTCCTGTACTTAAAACCTCTGCTACGGCTTTTATATTTCCATTTATATCGTAGCTATATTCAATTTTAATAGCTTCTTCTCCCTTTGGTCTTGCAGGTATATTGTCCAACATAAACTGTCCAATCAATGTTGCATCCTTTGCCCATATACAGTTATTATCTAATGTTTGATATATATCTATATTCATTTCTGTTTGATAATCTATAGCAGTTTTATATATTTGACTTCTTGTTATAGGAACTGTTGAATTCCTTTCGATTATAGTGCTTAAAATTCCTGCAACTTCCATTCCATTTACCTCTGTTACGCAAGAAGTTCCTAAATTAAACGGACAAACATCCGTTATAACTAAGCTATTTTCCTCTGATATTACACCAGCTTTAATTGCTGCTTGAATTGCCGCACCCATACATACAGCTTCATCTGGATTTATTTCAGTTCTTATATTCTTATTTAATTTATTCTTCACATAATTTCTTACAACAGGAATTCTGGTGGTTCCTCCAACCATTAGAACAAAATCTATATCTTCATAAGTTAATCCCTTATCCTTTAGTGCTTTATCTATAACAACCCCAGATTTTTCAACCAAATCCATAACTTCATCTTCAAATTCCCTTCTTGTTATATTTATCTGTGTATTAACTAACTTTCCATTTAAAACTATGTTTTCTAAAGTTACTGTAGTTTCATTCACAAAGGAAAGGTCTATCTTTGCCCTTTCAGCAGCCTCCTTAAGCTTGGATAAAACTATCAGGTTATTCCTATCTAAATTAACTCCATTTTTTTCGTAAACTTTTCTTGTTATAATATTCATCATCTTTTCATCAAAATCTTTTCCACCAAGCTTTGTGTCCCCATAGGATGTTTCAACGTCTAATATTCCTTCAAACATCTTTAATACAGTTACATCTAATGTTCCACCACCAAAATCATAAACAAGAACACGCATATCCTTGTCCATATTTCTTATACCAAAAGCCATAGCTGCTGCTGTTGGTTCATTTATAATTCTTTCACATTTTAAACCTGCAATTTTTGCGGCAAGCATAGTGGCTTGTCTTTGGTTATCATCAAAATTTGCTGGAACAGTTATAACTGCCTCTTCTATTGTTTCGTTTAGATATTCCTCTGCACATCTTTTTAAATAACCCAGCAAAAGTGCTGATACTTCCTCAGGTCTATATTCTCTCCCACCAAGCTTTACGCTTTCATCTGTTCCCATAAGCCTTTTAAATTCTCTAACAGTATCCTGCGGTCTACCTATATATTGGCTTTTTGCATCCTCACCAAATATCATCTCTCCATCTGTGCTTATACCTACATAGGATGGAGTTATTCTGTTTCCCTTATCATTTGGTATAACGATTACCTTACCATCTTTATAAACTGCTATTTCACTTGTTGATGTTCCTAAATCTATTCCTATTACCGCCATCTATATTTCCTCCTTATTTAAATTTGTTATTACCTGAGCCTTTCTTATTATTTCTCCTTTAAAATTAATACCAACCTTTAATACATCTAATATTATTTCATTTCCAAAGCCAGTCACCTCCTGAGTTGCTATTATTTCGTGTAGTTTTGTTTGATATTTTTGATTTTTAGGGTTGTCTATAAATATTCCTACTTTTTTCATTTCAATCTCAATCTTTTCCAAAATACTTTGTATGTAATCTAAAATTTCTGGAGATTGTTCTTTAGAAAACCTATGCATTTCCCAAATAAAATCAAATATTCTTATATATCCCTTAACCATTTCATTTATTTGATTTGTATGTTCCTTTAATTGTTCATTTAAGTTAGATATCTCATCAAGTTTGTAGTAAATTGTGTCAGTCTTTTGTATGTTTTTCTTTATCATTTTAGATATTTCTGCACTTTCTCTAAGGGATGCATTTAATTGAAATATTGAAGCCTCTTCTTCATCAAAACTTAACTGTGATATTTTATACAGTTCACTTAATATATCCAAATTTGTCACCTCCCACATTTTTAATTAAACCACCATCTGAAAATATTTTTATTGCACAAGTTGTATTTTAAAAAAACAAGCATCCTTAAAAAATTAAGGATGCTTGTCTTGAATAAAAAAATAGCCCCATAACTGGAGCTATCAATCCCTTCAAGCAGGTCACATTAATTTCTATATATGTCAAACACAGTTTCAAATGAACTTTAACCTAAAGCCTCCTCAATCAATCCCATATGTGTTTCATAGGCAATAATTATCTTGTTTACCTCCTCAAAATCTGTTTCAAAATACAAATTCTTAACGCTATCTAAATAGTAGTTGGCAATTGCATCATTTATAAATCCAAAATAATCATATATGCAGTATCCGTTTAAATCCTCAAAACTCTCTTCATCTATTAAATACAGTATCTGCCTCCTGTATTCTCTAAATACCTCTTCAACCTGCTTTATTAACCTTTCCTTAGCCTTTTCCTTATTTGAAATTCCAGAAAAAACAACCGCTATTGCTGTAAATATAGCAATAGGTGGAAAAACATTGGCAAGTGCATAGGTTAGCGTATGCCAACCTGCTGCAAGACCAAGCGTTCCTACTACAGCTGATGTTATTCCTGTTATAAATATCTGACCTGTAGAGTCAATTTGAAATTTTATTTTGTTTTCTTTTATTCTATTTATTATTTTTTTATCCCTTTCGTATAAGGCATTTATATGCAAATTTATTTTTTTGTTCCATTCATCTAAAATAAAATTAAATGTCTGTTCTAAAATATTATTTAGATTGTTTGCAACATCCTTATGCTCCATATTTTCATCAAGCAGTCTCTCTAATAACATTCTATTATCAAAATCCTTAATATCTATGCTTTTATTTATATTAGCTATTTCAAAGGTTTTATTTAAAATATTCTTGCCCTTGTTTAAAACTACCGCACCTTTAGAAGCTACATCCTTTAATCCTTGATACCATACAAACTCTCTATTTATTTGCTCAATAATTTTATCCATTCTCTCCTTTAAAAAAGCATCTATCCTTTGCATCATAAAAAGAGAGGCTTCTTGATGTATCTCTTTAGATAGCCTCATTATCTCTCTTTCTCTTAGTCCTATATCCACCAATATCTTTCTATAATGGTTTATTGATTCAAGGCATATAATCTTTTGTTTATAGAGCTCTATCTTTTTCTCATATTCATTTGAATTATAGATTTTACTTATAGATTCTCTAAACTGGTTTTCTACTACCTCAAAGGTTTCTTTGTCTAACTCTTTAAAGGAATCAAGGTTTAAAATTCTATCATCAATATTCATATTTTAAATCACCCTCTAAATTAATATCCTTTGCCTTTAATATATATTTTTTCAAAAGGTCACCAGATGTTTTTATCTTTTCATAGGCCTTATCAGGCTTTTCTATTGCATATCTTACTGCAATTGTTGCACCAATTGACGCAATACAAGAAATCCACAAAGGGCCTCCAATCAAACTTGATATTGCAATTGAAGTACCTGATATAATTGCACCTTTTCCCGCTGATTTTAATGTCTGTATCTTTTGGTCAGAATCCTTAACTACATTTATGAGTTTGTAGGCTGCAAATGGAAAAAGTATTGGGTTTAGGGCAGAAATTGAGGATATTAGATAGGCTGCAGATAGTTCTGATAGCCTTTCTTCATCCTTTGTTTTAGAAAAAAACATAAGAGAAGATATGCCTAATAGCCCTCCTACAAGTTCTGGCCCATTAAATGTCAAGGTATCCTTCAGCATAGTCTTTGAAAATCCAAATTTCTTAGCTATTTCTGCAAGCTTATTAAACTCATCTGGTGTAAAGCTTATAAATGGGTTTATTCCTGATACCGACATAGCGTCTCTAAAAAGGTGCTCTGTTGCCTCAGAAAGCTCCTTAAAGAAGGAATCATTTTCCGATACATCCTTTACAGCCCTCAATGCTCCAAAGATGGTATGCTGACCATCTACTAAATGGTGAAGGCTTGAACCTCCAACACGTGTTAAATTATATACACTGTCTATGGCTCTATCATAGGCATCAAAATTTTTATTAAAATACCCTGCAAAAAGATGTGCTATTAAGTCCTCCTGGGCTGTTAAAACTGTGTTTAAATTATATGATTTATTCTTTAAACTCTCCCCTAATTCAAATCTTTCCCTTATTAATCTATCCATATTAACCTTCCCCATTATATATTTTTAACCAATCTTCAAGCCTATTTTTAAACTCATCCCTCAAATCTTTTGGTTCTAATATTATGCAGGAGGGACCAAGTGTCCTTACCCATCTTTTAAAAAGATTTAAGTCATATACCTTCGTTTTTATATCTATATATCCTTGTCCATTATCAATTTCAATTATATTTCTTCTTGATAAATACCTAATTGCTCTATCCTTTGCATTTTTCTCATCAAAAACTCTTATTTTTACAATTTCATATTTTTCTTTATAATTTCTAATTTTATTAATACTACAATCTAATATATGTATATCCTTTATGTTATCTAGTCTGATGTAATTTATACCCTTATTTAGATATTTTAAATACCAATTATCAGTATCATTATCATAAATTAGACACATAGGGGAAGCAAACTTTATTACTTTATTTTTCTTTATTATATTTATCTTTCTTTTATTTTTTATTGCACAAAAGATTTTATTAATTATATATATATTAATTTCAAATATATCATTATAGTGTTTAATTAACCTTCTGTCTTTTAAAATGTTGTAGTTGTTTTTAAATTCACTCTCTAATTTTTGAGTTATCTTGTTTTTTATATCCATTAAAAAATCTTTATCACTATCCTTTAAAAGTTCATATAAGCTAAATCTTTCATATCCACTCAATATGTCTATAGATTTTATATCATCGATCCATATTTCAATTATTGTATCATCATGAAGTAATTTTCTATATTCTTCTACATATCCATCCTCAAAATCTTCAATTTCCAATAATTTTTCATCTATTTCTTCTTTATCACCTGCATATAACTTAACTTCCCAAAAATCTAATATACTAGACTTCGCCTTTAAATCAAAGGCAATAATATCCTTTATAACATCTATATCAACCTCTAATTCTTCTGATAACTCTTTTATTGATTTTGCACAGTCATATAAAGAAGCTAAAATCCTAAGCATTGTAGTTATTTTATCCATTTAAATCATACCTTTCTAATGTTTCTTTTATTTCTTTATAAATTTCATCTCTTAACTTTATTGGTTCAATAACATAAGCACTTTTTCCAAAACTTTTTACCCAATTTTTAAACTCTTTAAAACCAACAACTGTATCTTTTAATATATATCTTTTTTCTTCTTCTATTATTTGTGCTGTTTTTTTCTTTTTTAAATATCTTTCTAACTTTCTTTTTATGAATGGATATTTTTCAAAATGTATTTCAACACAAAATGGCTTTTCAATACTTATTCCAAAATTATATTTAAAATCTTCTTTATTAAACTCTGACAATCCACCATCTACAACTTGAATATCTGTAATCTTATCTATTCTATACATATTGTAATTGTTTTCTTTTTCAACTAAATAATATAAATCCTTATCTTCCGAATAAATTATTCCTGCTGGATTTATAACTATGTCCTTTATTCCTGTTCTAAATCTATATTTAATTTTTAAGGATTTTTCATTTAGAATTGCCTTTTCTATTTCTTTAACTATAAAGCTGTCATAATAGCTGATTCTTTTTCTGGGTGGAATAACCTTTATACAAGTATCTTCTATATTTAATCTTCTAGCTATTTTTTCGCCTATTAAATCTAAAACATATCCCTTATAATGAAAATGTTTCATAACTTCTAGGTAAATATATAATATTTGAAGCTGGTCATCTGTTAAAATGTCTAAAGGATTTTCTGCTAATTTTATCTTACCATTTTGTTCTATTATATACCCATTTGATATTAGTTGTTTTATCATAGATTGTATTGATGCTGGTGACTCCTCAAATACTCTACTACATTCATCAACAAAATCCTTTCTTTTGATAAATCTAGATCTTTTGGATAGATACTCTAGTATTGTTGCCATCTTAAAATCTCTATAATTTAATTTGTAATCTATATTAACCATATTATCTGGAACTTTTTCAACTACATATTTACCTTTGGTTGAGGTAATTTTATATCCTAATTCATTAAATTCCTTAACAAAATCCTGTATTCTCCTTTTTTTAAACCCAAACATGTCCCCTATCTCTTCAGCTGAGTATTTACCTGGATTTGTTATTATAAAATATAATATTCTTGATTTTATAACACCTAAACTTTCATCATCTCTTCTTTGCCTCATATTATCCTCCTTTTAAAAATAGCTAAAGCAAACGCTTTAGCTATTTTTACTATGGATTTCATATAATCTATTTGTGTAAGCAAATACATATTTTATTTCATCATATGTTAAATCTTTAAAAATCTCATTTTTTATTACATATTCTTTATCTTTTTCTATACACAATACATTTTTTATAAAATCATTAAAATTTTTAACTAAGCTTTCTCCTCCACCAAAGATCTCTAAATTATTTTTATAAGCTGCAATATGTAATAGCCTTAGAAACTTCTGTTTTTTTTCATATTCATTCTTTTCTTGGATATCTGCAATTTCAATAAAATCTAAAATATACTTTATAAAATTTGAATCTCTTTTTACATTAAAATTTTCTTTTATTTCATTCATTAAATTTTCTGACCTATCTATAAGTTCCCTTTTTATCATATTTATCACCTTTATTAATTTTATGGTTTCTTATATATCTCTTTTAATTTTTGAACATTTTTTCTTATATTTTCATCAGAATGAATCTCATAATCTTGTGCAACATCTTTTGGTAGTCTATTCTTAAGATTGTTTAGTTGAGAAGGCCATTTTAAAAAATCTATTCCTACACACCTTGCCTTAACAGTTCCATAATTACATGGCTTACCATATCCTAATTTAAAATATAAATCCTCTCCAAGTCCAAGTGAAAAGCATAAAAGTTTATACTGTTCCTCTGTTATATCTTCAAAAAACACTTGACCTTTAAATATAGAACCAACACCAGCAACTTCAATAGGAATAGTTCCTGTCTTCACTTCTCTAGAATTTAAATAAAACTTATACCCTTTATATTTATTATCTTTTAAACATGTATTTTCTGATGGTTTAAAAAGTTTAGGTATATTCTTGTATTCCATATTACCTTTTTGCATGATAAAGTCTGTAAATCTTACCCTGCTTTTTAGAGAATATTTACCTGAAGCATATCCAAATGTTTGACATAT
The DNA here is from genome assembly GCF_020054765.1 of Caloramator sp. Lineage (NCBI taxonomy): Bacteria > Bacillati > Bacillota > Clostridia > Eubacteriales > Clostridiaceae > Caloramator > Caloramator sp. Next base: position 13,398 of record NZ_JAIHAO010000017.1, read on the forward strand.
TATACAATTATTTTTCATATCATTTTTTTCTTTACTAAATTCTTTATTATACCCTTTAACACAACTATTAGAAACTATTTCTGCAATAGTCCTAACACACCCCTTTAAACTTGTTCCAGGAATAATAGGATTGTTATTATATTTTATAAACTCCTTATAAATAAACTCATCTTTTTCTCCTAATTTTCCTGACCATATATGAAGTGGTGTAACAACTTCTAATTCTACTTCCATTCTTCCAGATATTTTAGGTTGATCTTTATAATTAAAACTTTTATAAGGAAGAACCTGAATAAATTCAAATGGCTGATTCATTAAAATCACTCCTATTTAATTCATTGCTTGAGAATAAATCTATTCTACTAAGTAAATTTAAAATGTTTTCATATCCATTTATTTCTTTTTCTAAATATATACCTACTTTATTATATCCATTTGCATTTTGTGGGTTATTATAATATCTTAATTTTAATTTAAAATCCTTTACTTTCATCATTCCAAATCCTTTTGTAGTTAACCCTCCAAAAGTAATATAACCTTCATCTATTTCCTTAAATAACAATGCTATCGTTTTTATTTGCCATTTAAAAAAATTTGTAAGTTTGATTTTTCCTGTAAATTGTCCCCACTCTACATATTCCATATCAAATAGTGCTTTATCCTTTGCTGCACCTGTAACCCTATTTATCGCAACACATTTTCTTGTTCCTATTTTATAGTTTTCTGGATACGCATCACTAAAGCTAATTCTTGATCTTGTAGCTGTTGAACCAAATATTTTACAAGCAGGACACATCTTCTTATACAGTTCTTTTGCACTCTTATCCTTTGCATCTTTATTAGTAACACAAGGAGAATTTAAAATATCACAAGTTTCTTTTAAAATTTTCTCTGTTCTGCTTCTAAAAACCCCTTTTATACTTGTTCCTGGTAAAACAGGTGTTAAAACTCCATCTTTATAAACCTTTAAACAAACGTTGTCTGCAAGATTTGGGTCAAGTCCTGTTTCCTTTCCTGACTTAACAAACAAAGGACTTATTGTTTCTAATTTATATTCAATTATTGCTTCATTAATAAGCTTTTTAAACATATTACCACTCCTCTTTATAAACCTTTTGTTTTCTTTTTTCCTCTGATTCTTGTTTTAAATATTCAATTAGGTTACTTTTATCTACTTTGTATACACTATATTCGACAAGCTCAATATCACCAAGCCCAGCCGAAGTTTTGCCGCCTACCTTTATTTCTCCACTTTTTAGTAAACTTACAATTAATTTTGCAATCTCTATTTGCTTATCTTCTAAATTTTCAAAAGTCATTCTAAATTTAAATTTTGTTCCTGCAGAAACACATTCAAAGTTGTATTTTTTCCTATCTGCTGCAATTAACTTATCTCTATCTATTGCAACTCCATCTCTTGTATCAATATGTGCCTTATCTCCAACTATATAAGCATCATTTATATATATTTTTGAAGCAAAATGATTACTTCCAAATATTTTACATACGTCACATAAGTTATCATATATTTCCCTTGCTATCTTATCTGACACAATATTATCTTTTTGATCTTTATATTTTTCTTTTATATTTTTAACCTGCTCATCATTCAAACATGGTTTATTTACTATTAAACACCCTTTATATTTTTTATCTCCCAATGAAATACCTTCAAAAAAAGTCTTTCAATATAACTTCTTATTACACCCTTTAGTGAACTTCCAGGTATAAAGGGATTTCCATTCTTATCCTTTATAACTCCATTATCTACAGAAAGCGGATCAAAATCATTCTGTCCTTTTCCTATATGGATTGGCATTTTTGCTACAAGAATACCTTCAACAATGTACTTATTTTGAAATTTATCAAAAAGCATACTCTAACCTCCTCAGTCTTTGTTATATGTATAAACTGCCCAATATAAGTAACCAAAGTATTTACTAGCTATCTGTAATTTTTCCTTTTCTTCTTGTATATTATTTGTTAAATAATTTAAATGATTAAGTATTTTATTCGCAAATGTTACTGTTCCTATCCTTTCATCCCAACCATTTCTTTTTGCTTCTTTGTACTTTATATATAATTCAACTTCTTTAAAGCATTCAGCATTTTGAATTGCAGATGCAACTCCTCTTATATTTGATGAACCTACCTTGTTTCTTCTTTGCCAATATCCATTTTTATTACATAATTCTATTAATTCATTTACCTTTTCAATTATTTGTGCATTATTTGGCATTTTCAACACCTCCAAAGTAAAATCTAATTTTTCCAAATCCATTTAAATTTTCTTCACCAATTGTTAATTCACTAAAGTTATTTTTTATTTCTTCAAAATTCTTGCTACTTGAAATTATAAAAACACTTCCTTTAAGTATCTGATATACCGCTTCTTCTCTTGTATCTCCAACCATTGATGTATCATAGCCTCTATAGATATTAGTTTCTAAATATACCTTATCAATCTTAAAATCACTGTTTAAATTTAAAAGATTGGCTAATATGTTCTTGTATTCTTCAGTTGTTTTATATCCTTCTAAATTTTCTAGTTTTACCCTTGCATCTGTTTCAAGTAAAAGAGCAAAATAATTTAAGTTGTCTTTTTTGTTATTTACTTCTTTATATTTATTTGAAAACTTCTGCATATTTAAAAGTATTTTGTTTTTATCTTCCTTCAATTCTTTTTCTTTTTCTAATTTGCACCTACCAAAACCTACTGAAACATAACTTCCAACTCTTAAGTCATCAAAAAGATCTAATTCCGATTCTTCAATTCCTTGAATTTCACCAACAAAATACTCCTCTAAAACAGGCATTAGTGTGTAAAGCCTTCCATCCTTTGAAGTTTTAGTATATCTGTCAATTTCTACCCTTGTATAAATAGATTTTTTAGTCTTAAAGATTTTATTATCCAGACTAAATCCCTTTGTATATTCTAATCTTCCTTTACACGTTGGGCATCCATTTGCCTTGTTATATGTAAGACTATCTACTAAACTATGTTTTTCATCATTTTTGCAAACCATCTGTGACATAACAATTGGAGTTGTGCCTTGTGGGTAAAAAAATCCAAATTTTATGTCTGAAAATCTCTCACATATTCTCTTATATTTACACTTTTTACAGCTCTCCTTGTTTCTATAATGAACCCAATTTACTCTTTTTTGGCCATCTATTTCCTCTACTTCACCACTATAGGCTGTACAATGATTTAATATAACTCTTGCAAATGCTGCTCTAAGTACATTCCCTGGTATATAATCAATTGACTCAATGTAATTTGAGTTAAGTTTTTGTCCACCTATTATAAGTGGCGACAACATTTTAAGCTTTAGTCTCATACATCTGCCTCCCTCTTTTCAAGGCTTATTTTAACTCTTCCAAGACCTCTACTTTTATTTCCTCCTAAAGATTCAATCATCCTAAAAGCCATCTCTAAGTAATCTTTGTATTCTACTAAATCATCCTGAAGAAAAACTTTTACAGTACCTAAAAAATTGCCATCTTCAAGAATTTCTATACTTTTTAATGCTTTGTCTTTTGCATGTTTTGTATATCTATCTATTGCATTACCAAATCTTATTGATGTTTTTACCTCCCCATTACACTTTAAATCTTCAAAATATATCTTTGATGGGTTATATCCTTCAGAACCAAAGATTCTATTAGTTATTAGCTCTGCTTTTTCTTTCCCATGATAAGTATTTAAAATAGTATAAAAGTTATCTCTAACCTTACCCTTAATACTTGAAGCAGGAATATATGGTATCTTTTCTTTTCCCTTTACTTCTTTTACTATGTAACTATCTATAAATCCGTCCTCTTCAACACCATTTGAAATATGGAGAGGTGTTAAAATTTCAAGCTTTATATTATAGGTAATCTTTTTCATATTTACTCTCCTCCTATGTAATCATATAAGGTTACTATATCATTCCAAGGTGAAATCTTTTGACCATTTTTATTTAAAAGGCCTGTAAAAACTCCATTAGTTTTGTTATATATTTTACTTACATATTCTGTATATTTTTTAGAATGTCTTTCCTGTTGGTAAAGATAGAAAAGTTCAAACTCTATATTGTCTAAAGTATTTGCTGCATTTCTTAGCTTATATAATTGACTTCTGTCAATGTCCTTATCTTTTTTCATTTGTTTAATAACTGATATCACACTTTCAAAATCATCCTGGAATATTGGGAAAAGTCTATCATTTTCACTTAAATTAAAATCTATTGTATCGTTACTCTCTAAAACAACTACATCGATACTGCCTGTATTATGATTTGATTTTCTTGTAATCTTTTTTGCTGACTTTAACATATCTTGTGCTATATTAAACATGTTTTTTATTGGTGTATTATATTTAGAAATACAAACTCCAATTGACATTGTTATTTCTCCATTGAAGGCACTATCAAAGTTCTTTATTATTTTATTTGATATTTCAAGACTTCTTTCTGCTGGAACTATTATAAATACATCATCTCCACCCAATGCTATAACTTCAAACTTTGCATTTTCACCTAAAACTTCATAAATTGCCTGATATACAGACTCTCTTGTTATTTCATCTAGCCTTCTACTAAAATACATCAATTCAAAAGGATTTTTTATATTCATTACAACATTACCCATATTATTTCCGTCACCATAAATTACTGCAACATAACCCCTATTATCTTTTATATCACTCAAATTCTGTACATTTGGTAGTTTTACCTTATACATTTCTTCAAATTGACTTTTAAAAATACCTTTTACTTCTCTTCCTATTGTTGTTTTTCTATGACACGAACTACAAACATTTATATTTCCTTCACTTGATGCGATAACATAATGTGCATCTCTAACATTGCATAACTTACATTCTTTTTTGGGATCTGCTTTTCTTTTGAATTCTAATTTATATTCATTAATAACTTTTAATTCATTGGTTGGATTTATTGGATATATCTTAAGTTTCTTTCTTTCTTCTAACTTATCATTTAATTCCCTTGAAACAGCATTGAAATTATAAAAAAACTCATTTAAATTTGTTCTAATGTATTCAAATGCATTCATACATGTTAAAGTAACCTTAGTATACTCTTCTTCTAATATTTTACAAATCCTTTCTCCCTCACCCTCTGGCAATAGCAGAATTACATTTCCACCACCAGCATAAACTACACATTCTTCTATAAAGTTTTCTTTTATAATTTCTTTAGTTCTGTTTATATTAAGATAATCTATTATATAACTACCGCCTCTTATATCCTTTATTTTGTCATTCTCAAGGAAGTACTTTTTTATTTTATATATAGATCCCTTAACAAGATCTACATTTATATCTTTGAAGGTATCATTTTTTTTCTTTTCTATCGAATCAATTATAAATTTTTTAAATTCATCATCACCTTTAAAAAAATCTTTATACCATTGATTTCTATCAATTTTTCCTTTAAAAGTTATGTATCTAATTAAAACATACATATTAAGCACATCATATAAAGATGGCATATTTGCTTTATTTTGATATGGAATATACATTAACGTTTCTAATTCTGATTCTCCTTCTCTAAACCTCTTTACCTTAGCATCATAATCCTTTACAATTTGTGGGCTCAAACACTTCATCTTATCCCTCCTTAATCTCATACTTACCTAATCCAAAGGTTGTGTTTTTTCCTATATGAACAAGTTCACCGGCTATAAGTAAATCCTTTATTAACTCTACATTTTCATTAAACTTTATTGTTCCTAAAACACCTCCTAAGGACATCTTGGTTTTTTGCCTGTTTGAATATCTTTTATTTTCTGTCCAGTATAAATCAGTTGATTCTATAAAGTTATCCACATTATCAACATCAATATCTACTGTTTTACCACTAACTGCATTCAATATAGCTATTCTTCTTTGCATAGCTATTATTAAATCTTTGCTATTTATTTCATCTGTTAATTTTCCTTGTTTTACAAATCTTAATGGCAAGATAAATTCTATTCCATCTATTGAACTTAATTCTCTTTTTCTTTTTTGTATATAATCCAATACTGTACTTGTTTTTATGTTTTCTTTAAAAAGTACACCATCTTTAAATATTGGCTTATTTTCTTCATTTAATACTTCTAAAAGACTAAATTTTAGTCTGTTTTTACCAAGTCCCGTTTTACCTAAAGCATCAAAGGCATATATAATGTGTCCACCATAATTAAAAATGTTGTTAAACAAAAGAACTGAAAACTCTAAAATATCCTCTTGAAAAAACTCTTCCCTAAAATCAATACATTCTATAACCAATCCCGAATGTGAAGTTTGAACATTTTTCATAAAAGGAAGATTTGTTTCTATTTTAGGTGATAATATTCCATTTACAGCACATCTTTCATTTAATAGACAGTTGTTACAATTTGGTTTATCCTCTAAGCAAAATTTTTTCATTAAAACTTGTCCCATTCCACCCCTTAGGGCTGACATCTTGTATTTAGGTAACTTTCCGCACTTTTCAAACTTAATTCTAAAATTTAATTTCATATACTTTATATCAAACATCAAACCACTCCAAACCTTTTTTCTTTTAATTACTATTTTCTACAAAAGTGTATTAATTCCTTTAAACTAATATAAAATCTTTTTGAAATTTGTCAAAAATGCCTCAAAAGAGTAGTACATTAAATATTTTATAGGCATTATAAAATTGGAATTAATAGTAAAAGACTATGAATTAGAAATTCATAGTCTTCTGATGCAATTCTTTTAAATTAAGTTGTTTGTTTTGAATTATCAATCTTTACTATCTCTACATTTTTTATTTTTTTCAAAATTTCTTCTTCTTTAAGCTTTTTTAATCTTTGTTCTTCCTGATATTTTTCAACATACTGAATTAGTTTATCCATTGTAGTTGCTCTTCTATTCATTATTTCTATTAATTCCTCAATTTTCTTACCTCTATTTTCCATATTTTTATATAGCACAATGTTCTTTTTTAAAAAATCATTCAGTACATTATTTATATTATCAATACTTTGCTCCATCTTTTCAGTCAATTTATTTATTCTTACCTCTAATTGATCTATTTTTTTATCCAAATCAATGTAAATATTCTCTGCTTTATTTATTTTTTCTTGTACAATAGAGTCTGTTTCTTTATTTAATCTTTGAAGCTTTTCTAAATTTTCTTGGCTCAACGAACTCAAATCTTCAAAACTTCTATTTAAATTTTCAGGGAAATTATCTATTTTATTTATAATACTCCTTAGTAAGTCAAGTGTTTCTTTGGTCTCCTTATAAAGTTTAAGTTGTTTTAGGGAATCTTTTAATCCTTCTAATACATCATTAAATTTTTCAAAGGAATCAGAAATCGACATAACTTCTTCTTGTGTCTTTTCAAAGGTATCTAATAGTCTTAAAATATTATCTTCTTTTGTATTCATTTTAAACCCCGCCTTCTAATAATAATAGATCTATCCACGTTTTTATAGACTCTAATCTTTCTCTTGTTATAAAAGACATCGTTCTTGCAAAATTGCTTGCTGCATCAGAAAATTCTTCTATTCCATATTCCTTTATCATTTCTACTATATCTCTCATAACTTTATAAAGATCAACCTTATGAGCCTTCACATAATTATCTATAATTTTAAACTTTAATTCGCTTGCATATAAACCAGATAAAAGCATAGCTTTTACAACTTTAAAATGATTTTGTGCTTCACCATAATATCTTTCTGCATCTTTAAATTCGTGCATTAATAAAAGTCTATCTCCTGTAACTTCATATCCATCTTCATCAGCCTTACTTTTTACAAAACACCTTTGATATTCGTGCTCATAGTTTTTCTCTTTAAATATATCCATAGCCATTTGGAAAAGTCCATATTCTTCATATTCTAATGCTTTTCTATACATACTATCTAACGAAGATTTTTCAAAATTTTTAATTTCATCTTTTAAATCACTTATTTCAACACAATAGCTAATTATTTCTTTTATAATATTCATATCCAAATCATCTTCTAATATGTATAGATTAGTCCTTGCTCTTGTTATTGCAACGTAAAATAAATTAAAGTAATACCTATACTTTGAATCGTGCTTACCTAATCCATCTAATATATCTTGCCAATAATTTTTATACTCTGATAATATATTGTAGCAAAAAACAACGTCAAACTCTAAACCTTTAGCTTCTTGCACTGTAAAAACATTTACACCCGTTTTATATTTTTCTTCAATTTGTAACTTTATATCATCATTTGGCACAATTAGTACAGCATAATCTGTTTCTCTAATAAAATCTAATATTAATTTTAAATTTTCTTCATTTGATTTTGTTATTCTTGGATATCTTCCTTCTCGTATACTTACTTCAATAATATCATCACTTAAAAAGCCTATATATTTTCTTCTAATCTCAGTCATCTTATTTGCTAATCTTACAATTCCATCATAGCTCCTATAATTTTTTGACAACGTAACCTTTTCTGGATTTATCATATTCTTTATTAAACCATTTTCTAAACGTCCAAAATTAAAAAAGGTTGGATTTACAATTTGATGTACATCTCCTCCTAAAAATATGTTACTTTTATCCTTTAATAATTCAATTAACATTAATATTTGTAACTCCGTTAAATCTTGAATTTCATCAACTAAAATATAATCATATTTTTCAATTTCATTGTTTTTAATTTTTTTAAGAACTAATATAGCCAAATCATTTTCATCATAATATCCATTTTCATCTAACCAAGCTTGGTATTTTAAAGATAAGTCATATATATAATTCTTTTCATCTTCATTAAAAATAGAATAATCTGCTGGTAAACTCAAATATGTTTCTCTCTTTATCATTTTATCTATAAAATTATAATTTAAAAAATAATTTCTCAATTTTTCTATTTCCTGTATTAATTCCTGATTTTTATAACCCTTATCACAATAGTGCTTAATTATTTCTTGCATTGAAGATTTATTTATTTTGTATACATCATTATTTTTAGAAATAAAGTCATCACTAATTAAAGTCTCCATAGTCTCCTTTTTTAATATGTCTGTAGGTATTATACCATCTCTATTCCAATTTATACCCATAATTCCTTTTATTATACCTTTCAACTCAGTCCAAAAATCAATCGGGTGGATATAGTTTTTTGTATATTTAACAACATTATTGGTATACCATTTTTCAAATTTTTTGTAGGTTACTATTTTATCTTTACTTATGCCTAAAGTATTAATACAAAACCTTAGCAATTCATAAAACTCAACATCTGCTATAAACTCATCTGGTTTTATATTTTCAAAGATAATATTAGCACTTTCTTTTAGCTTATTTGTATAAGTAAAATATGCTATTTTATAGTTTGTGTTTTTATAACCAAGGAGCTTATATATCAAAACAGTTGTTTTTCCAGAACCTGCACTTCCTTTTAATATTGTTGTTCTATCATTTTTTACACATTTGTACTGTTCCCTATTTAAATAATATTTATATGTTTTTTTGTTTATTGATTCAATTAATTTTACATCTTCTTTGTTAATTAATTTCAAATAATCCTCGTCATCTAAAACTATTGAAATTTCATCTTCAATGTAAAATTTATATTTTTCATCTGATATGTTATCTTCATAAATATCATCTATATTTTCTTCATTCTCTTTTAATAAATCCCCTGCATATTCTTTGTATGCTATGTTATTAACTTTTATATTTTTTGCAACTCTCTCCTGTTCATCGTGTTTACATAAATCTATCAACACTATAGCATTCTTATAATCATCAACAATATCATCTATTTCTTTACCATATGTATAAAGCACTCTTTCATTTAAATTTATTCTGTACTTGTAAATATTGGTTGTTTTTCCTAATGATTTAAACTTTTTATGATGTGCCCCTTTTGCTACATCATTCAAAAAGTTTTCTTGTTTAGCTTTTGCTATATCATATATCTTTTTTATTTTCTTTGTATCAGACTCTTCTTGTAATTTTTTCATCATTCTTTCTGTAACTAATATCATTTATTATTCCTCCATACATTATTTGCGTCAAATTTTTTATAAAGTATGGCATATAAAATTTAAACTTTATGTATTTGTTAGTTATAAGATATGTTACTGCATTTATTACTGTTCAATTAATGATTTCTACATAAATGTAATAATTCCTTTATGTATTAGATAAAATATTTTCGAAATATGTATAAAAAAGACCCTATTGGGTCTTTTTTAATTTAAACCATATATTTCATCATAAAAATCTATTTCGTTTAAAAGTGTATATAGTGAATCCTCATATTCTTCTTCAGTCAATGAAAACATTTCTTCATAACTTCTATTCCAATATTGACTATTTATGTCGAATTCATAGTTTCTACAATTAACTATTTCTAACTTAACATCTTCTACCCAGGATGAAAGTGCACTGTTTTTGAGTGTATAATTTAACATATTGCTAAATGAGCATATGTTCCTATGTATACAATCTCTACACATCATATTATCAACCTCCCGAAAGATTATATCTTTATTATACGGAGGGTTGATATTACTTTTATTGCACAAAAATACCTCGCTAAAACGAGGACTACAATCCCTTATAGGTAGGCTATAAACATAACAACCCAAGTGCTGAAGTTCTGTGTAAACTTGCGTTTCAATCCCTTATAGGTAGGCTATAAACATCATAAAATCTATAATTACAGCTATATGGAATGCAATGTTTCAATCCCTTATAGGTAGGCTATAAACTCCTTTTTAAAATACTCTTATGATGTAGGCGTCTATGTTTCAATCCCTTATAGGTAGGCTATAAACTTCATTGTAACTTAAAAACCTTTTATTTTTTTATATAGTTTCAATCCCTTATAGGTAGGCTATAAACGAATTACTTCACCACAATTCGGACAATGTCCTGCAAGTTTCAATCCCTTATAGGTAGGCTATAAACAAATTCATCTTCTTGCATATACGCTTTAACATCCGTGGTTTCAATCCCTTATAGGTAGGCTATAAACGCCACTTCTGTGGCAGAAAGCGATATAGCAATTGTGCGTTTCAATCCCTTATAGGTAGGCTATAAACAATCTTTTATGTCGTCCCACTCAATATCATTCTTTTGGTTTCAATCCCTTATAGGTAGGCTATAAACTATAATTTCCTAAAACAATTTCTTCTAAAACACCTGTGTTTCAATCCCTTATAGGTAGGCTATAAACTATAAATATGTCCCCAGAAACAATTCAAATAGCTGCTGAGTTTCAATCCCTTATAGGTAGGCTATAAACATTCTCAACTCTTCTATCTTCTATAAAATCATTTAAGTTTCAATCCCTTATAGGTAGGCTATAAACTGTTACAAAATGGTTTATTGTCGGAGTCATAATATTTGGAGTTTCAATCCCTTATAGGTAGGCTATAAACATCTCCACCATGGCTCGAGTCTATTGGGAATAGTCCAGTTTCAATCCCTTATAGGTAGGCTATAAACACGGAAAAACCGAAAACGGAAAAACCCAAACTACTAAAGTTTCAATCCCTTATAGGTAGGCTATAAACGCACTACGCCAAGATGGGCCTGGACATGATGATGGAGTTTCAATCCCTTATAGGTAGGCTATAAACCCCTTTCAACTATTATTATATCTACATTTTTCTGAATTGTCAAATTGTTTCTTTTTCGTAATAAAAAAGTAACTTTGTAGATTTTTCAAGGGTTTGAGGCTGCTGTCGACCCCCCGGGTTTTTTGCAGGATTGGGGGTCGACAGCAAAAAAACTGTGGAGGATTTACTCCACAGTTTTTTTGATTTCTATTTTTCCCATTATTCTTGCGTATAAAACAACAAAAGAAGCTCCCACTCTTTGAAAATCTTTATTTTAAAAATCCATTTCTTCTTTTTAACTTTTTATTTAACAACCTTAAAAATACTATCTTAAAGCATTTATAAATATCTCTGCAGTTCCAAGATTAGTTGCAAGGGGTACATTATGCACATCACATATCCTCAAAAGAGCCGTAACATCTGGTTCGTGGGGCTGTGCAGTTAGTGGATCTCTTAAAAAGATAACCATATCAATATCCCCCTGTGCAACCATTCCACCAATCTGCTGATCACCACCATAGGGGCCTGATAAAAATCTATGTACCTTAAGACCTGTTGCCTCTTGAATTAATTTTCCTGTTGTACCTGTTGCATAAAGTTCATCATCTTTAAATACATCTCTATACTTCTTTACAAACTCAACAATATCGTTCTTTTTCTTATCGTGGGCTATAAAAGCTACTCTCATTCTTTATCCCTTCCTTATTTATTATTTTTCATAAGTTATATGTGATATGGCTGACAGTATTGCCTCCTCAAGCACAGTTGTTGCAATCATTCCAAGAGTGCTTATATCAATCTCAACCTCACCAGTTGCCATTGTAAAGATTGTATCACCATCAAACATAGTATGGGCTGGTCTCATAGTTCTTGCAAAGGCATCGTGGGCCATCGAAGAAACCTTTGTTGCCTCTGCCTTAGTTAGTTTTGCATTTGTAACAACTGCGGCTATTGTTGTGTTTCCACTAAAAAAATTAGTTTTGTCGCTATATCTTGAGAGCATAACCTTTGTACTATCTATAAAGCCTGTTTTATCTTCATTTAGAGCACCTGCTAAAATCTTTCCAGTCTTTGGATCTATCACATCCCCAAGACAGTTTACCGCAACAACAGCCCCAACTTTTAGGTCTCCAACACTTACAGCATAGCTTCCAAGTCCACCCTCCATTGCAAATTCAGGCCCTAATATTTTCCCAACTGTTGCACCTGTTCCTGCTCCAAATTTTCCATTTTCTATTCTGTTTACTTCAAAGGCATTTATACAGGCCTCATATCCCATCTTTCTATCTGGTCTTATTCTATAATCACCAACCATAAGGTCAAATAAAACGGCACTACAAACTATTGGAACCTTTGTTACTCCAACATCAAATCCAATGTTCCTCTCCTCTAAAAACTGCATAACACCACAGGAAGCATCAAGTCCAAAGGCACTTCCTCCAGACAATACAACAGCGTGAACCTTATCCACAAGATTAACAGGGTTTAAAAGGTCTGTTTCCCTTGTACCAGGGGCCCCACCCCTTACATCTACACCACAGGTAGCACCATTTTCACAAATTACAACCGTACATCCTGTCCTTGCCTCAAAATTTTGAGCATTTCCTATTTTTATCCCCTTTATATCTGAAATATCTATCCTTTTCATTTTTACCTCCATAATTTTACTATGTATTTTAACGAAGAGCCATTAGCAATACTCTATTTGCTAATGGCTCATATGTTATTATTATTTTCTTATTTTATCTACTGCCATAGCAACAGGAACAACTATTGCTATAGAAACTAAAACCTCAGGCAAACCATTTGTCATTCCTATTCCTATTATTGTAGCTCTTGCTTGTGCTATATTAATGTTTAAGGCCTTTGCAAATCTTTCAAGATATATTAGGTATATCAAACCTAAAACAAGTATTGTATTTGTGAGTGTTCCAACCGCTGCAGCAAGGCCATATTTTATGCTCTTTATTTTACCTGGTACTATCTTATAGGTGTAGTATGCTGTAATACCTATAAGTACCCTTGGCAATACTGCAATAATTGGATTTAGAAATAAGAATGATGTTGGTGTTGGATTTGTTATTGCTTGAAACATACTAAATAATCCAAAGAATAAACCAATAGCTGCACCAACTACTGGGCCTTCAATTATTGCACCTATAATTACAGGAAGATGCATAATTGTAGCCTTTACTGGTGGAATAGGAATAAATCCAAGGCCTGTTACCCCAAGCACAACGATTATTGCAGACAGCATACCTACTGTAACAATCTGTCTGACCTTGGGGCTTGATGTTGACATTGTTCTTGTTTGCATAATACTACCTCCTCGTTCTCACTCCAAAAGGATGCAAGACGAAATCCTTTATGAAGTTTTTTATTTTTTTGTTCGGTCAAATGTACCGACATAATAATTTTAGCACTTTAATATAATTACTTCAATATATAAGGTAGATTAAGAAAAAGTAAACAGAGGATGATAACACCCTCTGTTACTTTTTTATATTATTTTTGAGCTGCTATTGCATCCTTTACAGTTTGTACGCACTTATCAAGTGCTGCCTTTGGTTCCATTTGTCCATCCCAAATAGCTGAGAAGGATGTAGCAAGTGGTTCCCATACAAGTTGCATTTGTGGAATTGATGGCATTGGTTCTGCATTCTTTATTTGTGCTATAAATCCTGCAACGATTGGGTCTCCACTAACTTCTGGCTTATCCATTAGTGCCTTAACAGGAGGAATTTGATGAGTCATTTCATATCTCTTCATTAACATCTCATCTGATGTTGCAAATTCAAGGAATAACTTTGCTGCATTTGGATACTTAGTAAATGAGCTTAAATATAAACCTCTGATTCCTGAGAAGCTCTTTGGTTGTTTTCCATTAAATGTTGGAAGTGGAGCTACACCAAAGTTAACCTTTGCATCTTGGTATCCCTTAACTGCCCAAGGTCCATTTATAATCATAGCAACTTTTCCTGCTGAGAAGGAACCATCCATAAATTGATAGTTAGCATCTGCTGCCTTAAGTGGTAATACTGAATTTAGACTCTTATAAAAGGTAGCACCAGCTACTGCACCATCATTGTTTAATCCTATATCATCCTTATCTGTACCAGCCTTACCAAATACATAACCACCATTTGCTGTTAAGAAACTGTAGGAGAAGTATGCATTACCAACATCCCAAGCAAGTGCATATTTCTTTTCCTTTGGATTGTTAAAGGTCTTTGCAAATTCTATTATTTCTTCATAGGTCTTTGGTGCTTCCTTTATTATATCCTTATTATAGAATAATGCATAAGTTTCGATTGCTGTTGGATAACCATATACTGTACCATTCATACTTACACCGTCAATAGCAGCCTGTACATAGTCATTCTTTATTCTGTCTGGCTTGTGGTTTGGTTGAATTAATCCTGCTGCCACCATCTTACCTACGTGGTCGTGTGGTGCTGATATTATATCTGCTCCAACACCTGCAGGGCCATCCTGTTGTAGTTTTCCTGAAGTTGCAGTATGATCAACTGGTTCATAATTAACCTTTACACCATATTTCTTTTCGAATTCTGCTGCTACATACTTTATGTACTCTCCCTCTGGGCCTTCACTTTCCCAAACTACAAGTGAAGCTCCTTCCTCTGGTTTTAACTCTGCTGTTGTGTTGTTATTGTTGTTATTATTATTGTTGTTGTTATTTTCAGCAGGTTTCTTTCCACAACCTGCAAGAAGTGAAGCTACTAAAAGTCCCGAAAGAATAAGAGCAAGTGGCTTTTTCATATTTATCCCCCTTCTATGTTTTTAATTTTTAGGCAATCGTTTGAACTTATTGCCTGTCCCTATCTACACTACATATTTATTATTGAAATTAAATTTTTATTACTGCTTTATTTATTAAATAAAAGAAAAAATTGAAACCACTTTGATTTGAATTACTAAATCAAAGTGGTTTAATAAAAAGAAGGGGAATAATATGATTACTTTATAAACCTAATAAACTCTGGGAATCTTTTTGCCCAGTGTATTTCATTATGGGTTGCTCCTTCATCTATTATAAGTTTTATATTCTGCTTATCCATAAATTCACAAAGCGTTTCATATATCCTTATTGTTCCATTTATATAGTAATCCTTAAAGTTTGGATCATCATCATTACTTGTTTCCTCAGTTCCAATATCAAGATAAACCTTCATTTCTTCTCTTTGTCCCTCTTCACGTAAAAACTCTAAAAGTTCACCCTCCTTAAACCAAGCAGCTGTTGAGAAGGCTCCTATTTTTGAAAACACATCTTGATATTTAAAACCAATATAAAGAGAGATAAAGCCTCCCATTGAGCTTCCTGCAACTATTGTATTTTCTCTATCCCTTAATGTTCTAAAGTTTTCATCTATATATGGCTTTAGGGTGTTAACTATAAACTCTGCATATTCCTTTCCTTCTCCCCCTGCACCATCCTTTATTCCTCTTTCTAAAAGACTTTCTATCTCTTCATTCTTCCAAGGTGAATATTCATCAAGCCTTTTAAAGCCCTCTTGATTATTATCTATCCCAACAACTATAAAGCCTTCTATCTCTCCATTTTCCTGCATTCTATCCAATGTTTCCTTAATCTCCCAAGAGTGTCCTGAATAGGAGAGATGGTGGTCAAAGAGGTTTTGTCCATCGTGCATATATATTACAGGATATCTCTTGTTTTCATTTTCATAGTAATCTATAGGAAGATATATTCTTATATTCCTTTTTCTATCTAATTCCTTCATATATATTTCCTTTATTATAATTCTATCCATAGTCCCACCTACCTTATTTTCAATACCATCTTTCCATAGGGCTCTACATCTAATTTCCCTTCTATTTTTACAGTCTTATTATTGAGTATATCCATATACTCTCCCTTTAAACCAATTTCAAAACTCTTTTCCTTATTTGATAGACTGAAAATACATAAAACCTCTTCATCATCTACAAATCTACTAAAGGCATATACATCTTCATCTACATAATACCTCTTATATTCTCCAACCTTTAATGCCTTTACTTCCTTTCTCAACCTTGTTAAATTTTTATAGAAACTAAATAGTTCTTTATCTATATTTTGAAAATCCATTGTTATTCTACAGTGGGGGTCATTTGCACCAGATAGACCTACTTCGTCTCCATAGAAAATCATTGGTATTCCTATTGTAGTAAACATATAGAAGGCTGCAAGCTTAAGTTTCTCTTTGTCATTCTTACATTCATATAAAAATCTTGCTGTATCGTGGCTGTCTATGAGATTTAAAAGATTATATCTTATATCCCTTCTATATCTTGCATATAGGTTTTGCATATATGAGTCAAATTCCTTTAAATTCATATTCCCCCTTGCAAAAACCTCAAGGGCTGCGTGCATAAATGGATAGTTCATTGATGAATCGTACTGGTCTCCCCTTAAGTAGCTCTCTGCACCATCCCAAACTTCACCTATTATAATTGCATCTTCCTTTACAGATTTAACAGCTTCTCTAAATTCTCTCCAGAACTTATGGTCTATCTCGTTTGCAACATCAAGCCTCCATCCATCTATGTCAAACTCCTCTATCCAATATTTTGCTATGTTTAGAAGATATTTTTTAACCTCATCATTTGTGGTATTTAATTTTGGCATATTTTTAGATTGACCAAACATTTCATAGGTACCATCTTCATTTATAAAATACCAATCAAAGTATTTTGATTTTTTGCCCTTTTTCATAGCATCCTTGAAGGCAAAAAACTCTGAGCTTGTATGATTAAAGACTGCATCAAGTATTACCCTTATTCCTCTTTTATGACACTTTTCAACTAACTCTTTAAATATGTTTTTATTACCAAAGGATTTATCTATGTCATAGTAATCAATAGTATCATATTTGTGGCAGCTTGGTGATTCAAATATAGGGGTTAGGTATATGGCATTGACTCCAAGCTCCTCAATATAGTCAAGCTTTTGTATTATCCCCTTTAAATTTCCTCCAAACATCCTCTTGTTTGTTGGCTCATCAAACCAAGCCTCATCAAGCTCCTCTTTGTTGAATCTATCTACAAATATTTGATAGAATATTGAGTCCCTCCACCAAGAATGTGCCTTGTATAGATCGCCTCTGCATATATAGGCAAATATGAAGTATCTATTTCTATCCTCTGGAGGTTCCTTGTAAAACCTTTGTTGTGCATAATATACTGTTTCCTTTTCATCCTCAAGTTTAAAATAATAGCATATTCTATTAAAGCTTGGTGATATTTGTATCTCATAATAATCAAATAGATCATCTGTAAAGACCTTATTCATTTCCTTCTCAAACATAGTAACCCTTGGGACAGGTTCATATCTGTCTCCATAACATAATATAGCCCTCTTTAAATCATCCTTTTTTGTTCTAAGCTTAATGCATAGGGTTTTTTCGTCTAATGGATATGAATAGGTACTGTCGCTTTGATGGTAGATTGCTTCCTTTAACATCTCATATTTCCTCCATAATTAAACGTTTAAGTGTTTTTAGTTAAAGGCAGTTTTATTCTGCCTCAATTATCGTATACTGTACATATTTATAATTCTTATCTATATATCTTAAAAGCAAGTCGGATATAAGCTTTGCTTTGTTTTCAATGTCAACCTCTATTTTGTTTATTTGTTCATCTAAAAGATACTCTTCATTATTTATACAGATAACAGATATCCTATCATTCTCTACAAATCTTGATAGTATTACTCCAAGTTCCTCTGAAACTGCTATAAACTTTTCATCCCTATGTTTTTTTACAACTTCCTTTACAGACTCTACAGAAGATATAAAGTAGACCTCTTCGTTTTCCCTTTTATCCTCTCTTATTTTATCCATAAGATGCTTACTGTTTAAGTGAGGAATTAAAATTACTTTTTTATCTTCTGAACTTATCTTTCTTGCATATCCTAAATAATCAACATTTATCTTATGAAATAGTATGTCATCAAGGACTGCATCAATTAAAAGTATTGGAACAGTAAACTTTATTGATATATCATAGAAAATTCTATTATCTACATTAAAAACAAGTACGCCGTCTAAATCCCTCTGCTTTATTATATCTAAATTAGGCTCTTCTACACTTATATTAGAGGATAAAACGTGGTAGCCCTTTGTTGCAAGATACTCCTCTATTTTTTCAAGAAGCTTATAGTTGTGATTTGTGAAAATTGGCATTTTATTTTGTTTATGCTTCAATATTAAAACACCCACAAGACCTGATTTCCTCTTTACAAGAGACCTTGCTGCAAGGTTTGGTACATAGTTTAATCTATTTGCCGCCTGTATAATCTTGTCCTTTGTCTCCTCTGATATGCTCTGTTTCTCATTTCCATTTAGAACATAGGAGACAGTTGCAACAGATACACCTACCTCCTTTGCTATATCCTTAAGTGTTGGCCTTTTCATAGTTTACCCCCTTGGTTTAACATTATTTAGAAAATTCCCAATGGCACCTTTGCCATTGGGAATATTATATTACAACTTCCACCCCAAAACAACCAAATTAAATAGTTCCCCTCTTTATCAGCTCTTAACTGCACCTGATGATAATCCTTCAACTATATATTTTTGAAGGAATGCATAAAGAATTGTTATTGGTATTGCAACTAAAATTGCACCTGCTGCAAATAGTGTAAACTTAGTATTAGTTTGTCCTGTAACCATTTCCATAAGACCCATAGCAAGTGTCTTCTTATATCTTGTACTTAAAATTAAGCTTTGGAATATAAAGTCCATCCAAGGACCTATAAAGCTTGTTAATGCAAGAAATACTATTATTGGAACTGCAAGAGGCATTATAATCTTTGTAAATGTTGTAAAGTTTGTTGCACCGTCAACTCTTGCAGCCTCATCAAGGCTCTTTGGTATCTGGTCAAAGTAACCCTTTATAAGCCAAGTATTACCTGGTATTTGGGCACCTGCGTAGAATAGCACAAGACCTATATGTGTATTATATAATCCTAAGTTCATAAGTAAAACATATACAGCAGTTAGTGTTAAGAAGCTTGGGAAAACTTGTAATACAAGTATTGTAACAAGCAGTGGTTTTCTACCTTTAAATCTAAATCTTGAGAATACATATGCATTAAATGTAGTTAATATTGTTGAAAATATCATATTTAAAAAGGCTATTTTTAATGTATTCTTATACCATATTGGATAGTCTGTCTTTGTAAATAATTCCTTATAATGTACAAATGTTGGATTCTTTGGAAACATAGTTGATGAATACAAACTGTTTCCTGGGTTTAATGAAGAACCTATAATCCAAAGTACAGGGAATAATATAAATACAGTATTAACTATTAAAAATATATATACTAAAGCTCTAAGGGCAATTGTCTTTGGCGTTAACTTTTTCTTTCTCTTTACAAGCTTTACTTCGCTTGTTGACGTATTTGTGCTCATCATCAGATTAAATCCTCCTCTCTAAAGGACTTGGACCTTGTAAATGAAAAGGCAACAATTGGTGCAATAATTAGGAATATCATAATTGTAACAACTGATGCCATATGATATTGTTGTTGGTTTAGTGTCATCTTGTAAATCCAAGAAATTAATAGGTCTGTATGACCTGCATATCTGTAATTTGGATTTACAGGGCCTCCACCAGTTACTGCATATATTAACATAAAGTTATTGAAGTTGAATGCAAAGCTTGATATTAAAAGTGGCATTGTTGAATATAAAACCATAGGTATTGTTATGTGTCTTAGTTTTTGGAATGCAGTTGCACCGTCAATATCTGATGACTCATAAAGATCCTTTGGTATATTTGTTAATATACTTGTCATTAGTGCCATAAAGTATGGTGCACCAAGCCACATATTAATTAAAACAAGGGTAAACTTAGCTAAATATGGATCTGTTAACCAACCCAATCTTTCTAGACCAATATGTTCTAAAAAATCATTTATTGGTCCTTGACCACTAAATATAAGTCTCATTATAAGCATTGAAATTAGTCCTGGAACTGCATATGGAATTATAAATATAGTTCTCCATAGTTTCTTTATCTTAACACCTGATGAATTAACAATAAGTGCCCACATAAGTCCAACAAAAAAGCTTGTAACAGTTGCAAGAACTGCCCAAGTAACAGTCCATATAAATACACCTGAAAGTGTTTTATTCCATATCTTAAGGCCAAATATTTCTTTAAAGTTTTGTAGTCCAACCCATCTTACTAAATTTCTTGGTGGTAGATGATATGGTGCTGAATAATCAGTAAATGCTATAAGTATTGTAAACACAATTGGTAATAGAATTAAAAATACAAGTGATAATAAACCTGGAGTAATAAATATCCAATGGAAATTTCTGTCTATCTTATCCCTAAGGGTTGTTTTCTTCTCCTCTTTAGCTTTATATGCATCTCTAACATTATAAACATATATTGCTATTATAATTAGAATTAATAAAATTGATATTATACCCTGTAACATTAAAAATATTGAATGGTCAAAAACAGCAACTCCCTGTTCATTAAAGTGAAATTTAGTTACACCTAATGTCCAAATACCCCAAAGCCCGTGTGAGAAGTATGGAATACCAAAAACTATAGTTAAAATTTCAACAAGCAATAAAAAAATACCTTTAATGTATTCACCCTTCATTATCTGTGCAGAACCCATTATTATATATGACAGCCAGGCATATTTTTTCTTATCTTCCATCTTTTCACCTCTTTCCAAGATTAATTATAGGTATGTGCAAAAGCACATACCTATGAATATTTAATTACTTATATTACTTTTGTGCTGCTATTGCATCCTTTATAGTTTGTACACACTTGTCAAGTGCTGCCTTTGGTTCCATTTGTCCATCCCAAATAGCATTGAATGTAGTAGCAAGTGGTTCCCATACAAGTTGCATTTGTGGAATTGATGGCATTGGTTCTGCATTTACAGCTTGAGCCATAAATCCTGAAACGATTGGGTCGTTCTTTATTTCATCTTTTTCAGCTAAAGCCTTAACAGGAGGTATTTGCTTAGTCATTTCAAATCTCTTCATTAACATTTCATCTGATGTTGCAAATTCAGCAAATAGCTTTGCAGCCTTTGGATACTTTGTAAATGAACTTACATATAGTGCTCTTATACCTGAGAAGCTCTTTGGTTGTGCTCCACCGAATGTTGGAAGTGGTACAACTCCAAAGTTAACCTTTGCATCTTGGTATCCCTTAACTGCCCAAGGTCCATTTATAATCATAGCAACCTTTCCTGCTGAGAAGGAACCATCCATAAATTGATAGTTTGAGTCAGCAGCCTTAAGTGGTAATATAGTTCTTAGGCTCTTATAGAATTCTGCACCCTTAACAGCACCTTCATTGTTAAGACCAATGTCGTCCTTATCAGTTCCTTGCTTTCCAAATACATAACCGCCATTTGCAGTTAAGAAGCTGTATGAGAAGTATGCATTACCAACATCCCAAGCAAGTGCATATTTCTTTTCCTTTGGATTGTTGAATGTCTTTGCAAATTCTATTATTTCTTCGTAAGTCTTTGGTGCTTCCTTAACAAGATCCTTGTTATAGAAAAGTGCATATGTTTCAATTGCTGTTGGGTAACCATAAACTTTACCGTCTAAGCTTACACCTCTTAGAGCAGCTTCCATATAATCATTCTTTACTCTATCTGGATTGTGGTTTTCTTGAATTAATCCTGCTGCAACCATCTTACCTACGTGGTCGTGTGGTGCTGCAAAAACGTCTGCTCCAACTCCTGCAGGTCCATCTTGTTGAAGTTTTCCTGATGTATCTGTATGGTTAACTGGTTCGTAATTAACCTTTACACCATACTTCTTTTCGAATTCTGATGCTACATACTTTATGTATTCTCCTTCTGGGCCTTCACTTTCCCATACAAGTAATGTAGCTCCTTCTTCTGGTTTTAATTCATTAGTTTGTTCTGCTGGCTTATTGTCCTTTGGTTCTTCAGTTTTCTTTGAACCACAACCAGCCATTAATGAAGCCACTAAAAGTGCTGAAAGCATGATTGACAATGGCTTTTTCACAGAAATTCCCCCTTCTTTAGTTTTTTTAATTAATTAACTTAAATGTTTAAGTTCAACTATATTATAACTCTTTTGCAAACGTTTGTCCATACTTTTTCTGAAAATTTTTAAATATAATTTATTACAAAATTTTTAATTCTATTATTACAATTATGTCAAAAATATTTATGTTACTAATAACTTCTAATACTATTTAAAAAAATAAATTATATTTACCATTTTGTAGTTTATTGTATTGGATATTGTAGTATAATATTTCTTGTTATTTTTTATTGCGAGGTGATTTAATGAAGGGATTTTCTAACTTTGTAAATACAGCACTTAAAATTCTTTTTATACCTATAATAATAGCAAACCTTGGGTTTGTATATGCCTATGCAAAGTACTTTAAAACATTAAATATATATCTTATTTTATTTTTCACATTATCATTTATATTATTTTTGTACGCTCTAAAAAAAGAATTAAATCCTAAGATAATATTAATATTTGTAGTCCTATTTGGATTAGCACTGAGACTATACTATGTAGTTACCCTTGATAACAGACCAGTATCTGACTTTGCAGGAATGTTTATACGAAGTAAAATGTTCTTATCAGGTGACTATTCAATGTTTCATAACAAAAACTACTATGCAAGATATCCCCATATGACTATGACGGTTTTATACTTTGCTTTAATTAGAAGCCTTTTTGCAAATTCTCTTCTTGCTATAAAGGTAATTAATGCACTTTTATCTACATTAGATATATTCCTTATTTACCTTATTTCAAGGGAGGTATTTAGCTCTAAAAAAACTGCCCTTTTTGGCGCCTTTATCACTGCAATATACCCCCCACTTATTGCATATTCTGCTGTTTACTGCTCTGAAAATATAGCAATGCCTTTTTATCTACTTAGCTTATATGTATTTATTCTTGTTATAAAAAATAAGGCTAACGTAAATATGTTAATTTTAAGTGGATTTATACTTGGAATCGGTCATATTTTTAGAATGGTTGCAGATGTTATTGTTGTGGCATACATTATATTTATACTTATTTACTTTAAGAAAAATTTTTTTACAAAATCAAAATCTATACTTCTTATTCTTATAGCCTTTTTAATTCCTATGGTAACTGCAAATACAATACTTAAAAGGCTTGGAATACTCCAGTACAACCTATGGAGGGGATGTGAAACCAAATGGACAAGTGTTTTAAGAGGTTCAAATCTTGAAACCTATGGGAGATGGAATATGGAGGATGCAAAGTTTATAGCCTCCTTTGATGACGATAAAGAGTTAGAGAAGGCAATAAAGGAAAAGGTAAAGGAGAGATATACAAAGACTCCTCTGCCAAAGCTCATATACTTCTTTTTAGCAAAATACTCCACCCAGTGGGCATCTGGAGATTTTGGAGGTTTTTTCTGGGCACAGGCCGACACTAAGTCCTTACAAATAGATATACTGCATAACGGAATGTTGTATGTAAATATATATTATTTTATTATTCTCATATTAACCTACATAGGATTATTTAATAAAAGGCAGTACATAGATAATCCTATAATAAACTTATTTTATATAATATTCTGTGGGTATGGACTTTTATATTTAATAACAGAATCACAAAGTAGATACTCCTTCATAGTTTGTTGGTTATTTATTATTTTATCATTAACTGTATTTAGAAGGGATGAAGCGTATGAATAAATATATAGAACTTATGCGTCCAAAGCAGTGGATAAAAAACTTCTTTGTATTTGGTGCTATTATCTTCTCTAAAAAATTTTTAGAGGTAGAAAGTATATTAAAGGTAATTTTAACCTTTTTCTCCTTCTGCCTTATTTCATCTTCTGTTTATATAATGAACGACATAAAGGATTTAGAGCAGGATAAGATACATCCTAAAAAGAAAAATAGACCTATTGCAAGCGGAAGGGTTTCAATTAAAAGTGCAATAATAGAGATGATTGTATTAATTATAGTATCTTTATCTACCGCCTTCTATTTGAATAAATATCTACTTATTATATTGCTGATATATTTTATAAATAATATAATCTATACCTTTAAGGTAAAGCACCTGGTTCTACTTGATGTTATATCCATTGCAATAGGGTTTATATTAAGGGTTATTGCAGGTGGAGTTGTTATTAATGTTGAGCTTTCTGTTTGGATACTTCTTTGTACTCTATTTATTTCTCTATTCTTAGGGTTTGAAAAGAGGAAAAACGAACTAAAATGCTTAGAAGGCGATGCAACAAAGCACAGAAAAATACTTGATGACTATTCAATAAAATTTTTAGATGATATTTCAAATATTGTATGTGGATGTACAATAATCTTCTATTCTCTATACACCTTCTTTGCCTACAAACATAAATATATGATGATAACAGACATATTTGTTATATATGGACTTTTTAGATATAAATATTTAACAGAAATAAAGGATTTAGGTGGAAGCCCTACAGAGGCTGTTCTTACCGATATAGGAATTATCGTTGATGTTATACTATGGGGAATTTTCAGTGCTGCTATTCTCTTATTTACATAATTAAAGGGAGGTTTTGTTTTGATTAAAAAGGTTGCAATATTTGATGTGGATAAAACAATTATAAATGGCGACTCTATGTTTATGCTTCTTTTTTATACTCTAAAAAAAGGCCTAAATCTATAATAGGACTTCCAAGGTTATTTTTTATGCTTTTACTCTATTTGTTAAAAATAATCGATACTAAAAAGGCAAAGGAAGAGATGTTCTATGTAATAAATTACTTAGATGAAGAGGACCTTGAGGATTTTTTTAAGGAGAAAATATTAAATCATACCTTTTTTGATGCAAAGGAGGAAATAATAAAGAGAAAAAAAGAAGGATATACAGTTATACTCATCTCTGCCTCACCTGAATGTTATATAAGGTATTTTAAAAGGTTCTATAATAAATGTTGGGGCGTAGCCTCAGCATATTTTTTTACAAAAAATATGCACCTGTTTTAGATGCCTGGTAAAATTAAATTAATCAC
>NZ_JAIHAO010000018.1:0-38933 GCF_020054765.1 Caloramator sp.
GAACTCTCCCCAATCTAACCTATCTTTCTAAAATCACTCTCAAATAAGAAAGGACAGGCATTCTAATCGAATACCCGCCCCAACAATTGACAAAGAGCCTATTAAAAAAGCTACAGCAATAGCTGTAGCTCTTTTACGCATTCTTCTTTTGAATAATATTCGCAAGCATCATTGGATCAATATTTCCACCAGTTAAAACACAAACAACATTTTTACCCGGCATATTAACCTTACCGTTTATAACAGCTGCTGCTGTTGTAGCACCAGCTCCTTCAACTACAAACTTTGACTTTGAAAGAAGTCTATATATTGCATCCTCAATTTCATCCTCTGATACAGTAACTACATCATCAACATATCTTTTTATTATATCAAAAGTCAAATCCCCTGGAGTCTTAACTGATATACCATCTGCAAGTGATTTTACACCTGGCAATGTTACAATTTTTCCTGCATCCAGTGAAGCTCTTGTTGATGCTATAACTTCAGCCTGAACTCCTATCACCTTTATACTTGGCTTTATTTCCTTCATTGCAATTGCTATACCTGATATAATACCTCCTCCACCTATCGGAACAACAATAGCATCCACATCACTAAACTCATTTAGTATCTCAAGGCCTATAGTTCCCTGTCCTGCAATTACATAAGGATCATTGAATGGGTGAACAAATGTAGCACCTGTCTCCCTTTGAATTTCAACTGCCTTTTGATAACAATCATCATATACAAGTCCATATTGAACTACTGTAGCACCATATGATTTAGTTGACTCCACTTTAGTCTTTGGGGCAGTCTCTGGCATACATATAGTTGCATTTATACCAAAAACCTTGGCAGCATATGCAACCCCCTGTGCATGATTTCCTGCTGATGATGCAATAACTCCCCTTTTTCTTTCTTCTTCTGTTAGGCTTGCTATTTTGTTATAGGCACCTCTTAATTTAAACGCATTTGTCTTTTGTCTATTCTCCGCCTTTAGAAAAACATTCATTCCAGTTAATTGAGTTAAGCTATAGGACTTAGCAAGTTCTGTCTTTCTTACTACACCATCTAATCTTTTTTGAGCCTCTTTAATCATTTCAAAAGTAACTTGCATATTTTTCCCTCATTCCTATAAAAATTTTAAATTATCTTAATTTTAATATACAATACTCGACAAAAAAATTCAATTAAGATTATATGAATTTTTGCTCATTTTTGCTTATATTCATTAATTTATATCTAATATTAGTAATTATACTATTATTATTAAGATTTACTCTGTATATATCATCAATACTCTTAATAACTAATATTTTACAATGCATTAAAAAAATATTTTTCATTATGTCCGCATTACACAAACATAATATTGCTGTAAATTAACACATAAACCAAAATCACATTTGAAACGGATATAAAACATCTTAAGTGTATTTTCTGCATATTTTATAGTATAAAATAAATTTTAGGAGGTTTTCCCCTTGGAAACAAAATATAAGGAACGTTCTCTTGTAGGTCCAATTTTCAAGATGAACTCCCTTGAAAAAACTCTTATTAACCTTTCATACCACTTAAAGGGAATTAAAGTATCAAAAGAATCTATGCCTATATATCGTGAAATCTACAATGATTATCTAACATCACTTTCTTATTTTTCTCAAAGTCTTGGATTTATAAAATGCCTATACCTTTGCAATTCTAATCCCTCTATGAAGAGTTATCTACTTAACAACCTTTTCACCCAAGCCTATAGGAAGCTTAATAACATAGATTCAAAAATTAAACTTGTTGAGGTTGAGGATATCTATTTAGAGAGCAAAAAAATACTTGAGGACAAGATTTCATACGTTACCTCAAGTATGAAGGATTTATTGGATGATTTAATTTATTATTGATAAAATTATTAAGTGCCAAGAACAACCAAACCTTCTTGGCACTAATCTTTTATACAAAACATTAATTGCTTAAATCAAAAGTAAATATAATAATTGAAATATAGAAATAGCAAGTGGTATTATTGCGATTGCCATTAACCACTTCTTTTTAGCTATCGCCCCATAAATGAGTATAATAATACCAATAACCAAAGTTTCCATTATAGCAAAATTGTCATAAACTTACCTTCTTTACATCATACTTTAAAACCATTAAATTAAGTTCTAAATACTACTTCTTCTCTACTAAACATATACCTTGCAAATAGTATAGCTGCTATTATATAAACTATTGCCCA
Organism: Caloramator sp.; assembly: GCF_020054765.1. Classification (NCBI taxonomy): domain Bacteria; kingdom Bacillati; phylum Bacillota; class Clostridia; order Eubacteriales; family Clostridiaceae; genus Caloramator; species Caloramator sp. The sequence continues at coordinate 2,219 of NZ_JAIHAO010000018.1, forward strand.
CACAAATGTTATGGCTATGTGCATAGGATTATAAACTCCAATAATAAATTCCTTTATAATAAGCGAAATATTTGCAAGAGGAATATTGAACATCATTGTAGATGCACTCTTTACATCCATCATATAGGTTCCATAGGCAACAATCATACCAATTATTGTAATAGGCGATAAATAGGTTTGGGCTTCTTTAAAGGATCTTGCATATATACTCACAGCAAGTTCGACTGCTGCAAAAATCATATTTAGTATTATGGCTGTAAATCCTATTAATATGAGAGAACCAATTGAGATATTCAATCCAACATCCCCCATAAAATCCATAGAATATTTAAAGGCTATATAGAGTCCAGTTAAGGAAGATATTGTCCCTATTATACCCATAACAGTTATAGCAAATAACTTTCCAAACAATAGCTGCATTCTACTTGCCTGTGTTGTAAGAAGTGGTTCAAGAGTTCCTCTCTCCTTTTCTCCTGCACCTAAATCAACTGCAGCAGCCATAGGTCCTGTAATTGCATATATAATCAAGTAAAGTGGCAGAAGCATTGTTAACATAAGAGCTCCTCCACCTGCCTTTTCTCTACTTACAGGCTCATTTTTAACATCAACAGGGCTTAATATAGATACATCTATTCCCCTCTTTTCAAGTCTTCTTTTCACAACCTCATCCTTATATGTGTTAATAACATCCTTAACAACATCTAATGCTGTTTGAGAATTTGTACTCTCTGAATCATATATAATTTTTATATCCGACATTTTTTCCTGTGATAGTTTTTCATCAAAATCTTCCTCAACAATAACAGCCAAATATACACTTCCCTTTTTTACTTCATCTTGATAATTCTTAGTTTCAACTATCTTTATATTAGGCACACTGCTTAAAAAATCTTTAAAGGAAGACTCTCCTCCAACGTAGGCTATTTTTACTTCCTTTGCTACCTTTTCAGTTGTACTTTTAACCCCTTTACCTATTAGTCCAAATAGTAATGGAAAAAGCACTAAAGGTAAAAGGACTGTCATTATAACTGTTTTTCTGTCCCTAAATAAATCCTTTAATTCCTTCTTAAAAACAATTGCCCATAAACTATTCATTTTTATCCCCCACCAATCTTAAAAATACTTTTTCTAAATCTTCTCCATTATATTCTCTTCTTAAATCTTCGATTTTTCCGTCATACACAATTCTTCCCTTATGTATAATTACCACTCTATCACACAGCCTTTCAACTTCCCTCATACTGTGACTTGAAAATATAATAGCTCTTCCTTTTTTCTTACAATCTAATATAAAATCCTGAACTATTGTACTTGATGAAACATCAAGTCCTATTGTAGGCTCATCAAAGAGCATAACATCAGGATTATGTACAATTGACCTTGCTATTGCAACCTTCTGTTTCATACCCCTTGAAAATTTACCAACACGTCTATCTATATATTCCTTCATATCAAGCATCTCTGCTAAAAACTCAATGTTTTTATTTGCTTCATCACTTGAAAGACCGCTCAAGTCTGCAAAATACTTTATATTTTCTCTTGCTGTCAGCCTATCGTATAATCCTACCTCTCCACCGAATAATATTCCTATCTTTTTTCTAACCTTATCGGGTTCATTTACCAAATCTAAGCCACAAATCTTTGCTGTACCTGATGTTGGCTTTAACATTGTCGATATCATTCTTAAAGTTGTTGTTTTTCCTGCCCCATTTTCTCCTAAAAGTCCAACAATCTCACCCTTATCAACTTTAAAACTAACATTATCAACTGCTGTTATTTCTTTAAATTTTTTTGTTAACCCAATTACCTCTATCATTCTATTCCCCCCTTATTAAAGTACAAACAGCGTGGGCTGCAATTCCCAAGCCCTCACCTGTAAAACCAAGCCCCTCCTCTGTTGTAGCCTTTACATTAACATCATCAACACTTACTTTACAAACCTCTGCTATATTTTTTCGCATTCTTTCAATATAGGGTGCCATCTTTGGTCTTTGGGCTATGATTGTTGCATCAATGTTGTTTACTCTATATCCCTTCTCGTTAATTATCTTAATCACATATTCAAACAGCTTTAAACTATCTGCACCCTTAAACCTTTCATCTGTATCTGGAAAATGCTTACCTATATCCCCTAATGCAGCAGCACCTAAGATTGCATCCATTATAGCGTGTAAAAGAACGTCTGCATCAGAATGTCCTAAAAGTCCCTTTTCGTAAGGTATTTTTACCCCTCCTACTATAAGTTCTCTACCTTCAACAAGCCTATGTACATCATAACCGTGTCCTATTCTCATACTACACCTCCTGACATATACAAATTTTACCACACAGCTAAATGAAATCCAAGCAGTATTTATATACTTTAAAACCTTTTAACATATAATAAATATACACTAATAAACTTTAATTGATAAGCTCATTTAATACAAAAACCCACAATGGAATATAAAAATACCTTCTACAATCCATTGTGGGCATTTTACGTAGAATGTTTACAAATAAAACCCTAATTTAAAATCACACATAGAATAACAGCTTCTCATAGCTTGGAAATGGCCATTTATTTTCATCAATTAGTGTCTCTAATTTATCTCCATAGACTCTTACATTCTTCATCTTTTCTGCCACTCTATCTCTAAATATACAAGCCTTCTCGAATATATCCCCATTAAAGCTATGTGCTTCTTCAAGCTCAGCTTCAAGCTCTGATGTTTCCTTTTTTAACAAATTCAAATTAGACTGTAACTCTTTTAACAACTCAGCTTGAGTTGTTACATCTAAATCTGGTATAGCCATCTTTACTGCATTAATGGAATTTGCAATATTTGTAACTTCACCTAAAACTACAGGGATAATTTGCTTTTTAACCATATCTATCATAGTTCGTGCTTCTATATTAATATGCTTTATATATTCCTCAAGCTTTATTTCATATCTTGCTCTTAGCTCAACTTCTGTAAATACTCCGTGCTTTGTAAATAGATTTATTGATTTTTCTGAAATCCAAGCTGTAATTGCATCAACAGTATTCTTAATATTTTTAAGTCCTCTTCTTTCAGCCTCTATTATCCAATCCTCTGAATATCCATCACCATTAAATATTATCCTTTTATGATTCTTTACTATTTCTTTAACTACTTCATTAACCTCTGAATCAAAATCCTTTGCCCCTTCAAGTCTATCTGCAATTTCACTTAAAACTTCTGCAACTGCTGTATTTAAAACAACATTTGGGTTTGCGATAGAGGATGATGATGGAACCATTCTAAATTCAAACTTATTTCCTGTAAATGCAAAAGGTGATGTTCTATTTCTATCTGTTGCATCCTTTGGTAGTGGTGGAAGAGTACTAACTCCTATTCTTAAATACTCTCTTTCTCTCTTTTCTGTTCCATTTCCCTTTTCAATATTCTCTAATATTCCTGTTAATTGGTCTCCTAAAAACATTGAAATGATAGCTGGTGGAGCTTCATTTGCACCAAGTCTATGATCATTTCCTGTATTTGCAGCAGATGCCCTTAAAAGCTCAGCATACTCATCCACAGCCTTTATAACTGCACTTAAAAATATCAAAAATTGTGCATTTTCGTGTGGAGTTTTTCCTGGTTCAAAAAGATTCTGGCCTTCATTTGTAGAAAGCGACCAGTTGTTATGCTTTCCAGAACCATTTACTCCTGCAAAGGGTTTTTCGTGTAGAAGGCACGCTAAGTTATGTCTATTTGCAACTCTTTTTAGAGTATCCATAATAACTTGGTTATGGTCTGTTGCAATATTTGCATTTTCAAAAATAGGTGCAATTTCGTGTTGTGCTGGTGCTACTTCGTTATGCTTTGTTTTAACTGGTATACCCATCTTCCAAAGTTCATAGTCTAAATCCTTCATAAAGTTTGCAACTCTATCCTTTAAGCTTCCAAAGTAATGGTCTTCAAGTTCTTGTCCCTTTGGAGGCTTTGCCCCAAATAACGTTCTTCCTGTAAAAACTAAATCCTTTCTTTTTAGGTAAAGGTCCTTATCTATTAAAAAGTATTCCTGTTCTGCTCCAACTGTTGAAAATACTCTCTTTGCTGTTGTATTTCCAAATAATCTTAATATTCTTAGTGCCTGTTTTGAAACTGCCTCCATTGAACGTAGAAGTGGTGTCTTTTTATCTAATGCCTCTCCTGTATAAGCACAAAATGCAGTAGGAATACAAAGAGTTAATCCACCCTCGTCCTCCTTCAAAAATGCATAGGATGTGGCATCCCAAACAGTATAACCTCTTGCCTCAAAGGTTGCTCTAATTCCACCCGACGGGAAGGATGAAGCATCTGGTTCTCCCTTTATTAAAGATTTACCTGAAAACTCAGTTATTGCTCTTCCTTCACTTATAGTATTTAAAAAGGATTCGTGCTTTTCTGCTGTAATTCCTGTCATAGGTTGAAACCAGTGGGTATAATGTGTTGCTCCCTTTTCTATTGCCCAATCCTTCATAGCGTTAGCAACAACATCCGCAACTGATGGGTCAAGAGGAACACCTTCATCCATTGTCCTTCTTAATGCTTTGTAAACATTTTTAGGTAATCTCTCCCTCATCACTTCGTCATTAAATACATTTTCACCAAAAACTTGTTTCAAATCAATTTTTCCATTTGCCATATAAACCCCCTCCTAATCTTCAAAAAAAGATACGGCGCCCCTTAAATACACATTTGTGTATATAAGGAAACGCCGTTGTTTCCGATAATCTATTTACTTCACATAGTATATTATATTAAAGTCATACAAAAATTGCAACTTCTTTTTTGAAAAACTTCATTTTTTTAATATTAGCTCTGCTAAATATATATCTTCCTTTGTTGTTATTTTTATATTATCATAGGAACCTTCCACAACAGCTACCTTTTTTCCTAACTGTTCTAACAAACTTGTATCATCAGTTGCAATAATTCCCTTTTCCCTGGCATATTCGTGAGCCTCTAAAATCAATTGATACTGAAAGGTTTGTGGAGTTTGAATGAAATATATACTATTTCTATCTAAAGTCTGTTGAAAAAAATCACCCTCTACAAGTTTTACTGTATCCTTTGCCTTAACAGCAAGAGCAGATGCTCCAAATATTCTTGCCCTATTTATAGTTTCTAATATATGTTCCTTTTTTACAAAGGGCCTTGCACCATCGTGTATAACCACTATATCACTTTTTCTACATTCAACTAAACCATTATATACAGAATGCTGTCTTTCTTCTCCTCCACATACTATTGCTTCAATCTTTTTATATCCATATCTTTTAACAATATTTTCTTTAAAATATTCTATTTCATCCTTTGAAACTACCACAACTATATTATCTATAAATTCAGCCTCTTCAAATACGTCTATTGTTCTTGATATTACCTCTTTGCCATCTATTAAGAGATACTGCTTGTTATATCCTAATCCCATCCTCTTGCCTTTTCCTGCCGCAACAATAAGTGCTGTAACCATAATTCCTCCTATACCGCTTTATCCTGTGCATTTTTAAGTTTTGCAAATATCATTCTTCCTGCTGCTGTTTGAAGAACACTTGTTACAACAACATCAACTATTTCTCCAACATACTTTTTTCCACCTTCTACAACAATCATTGTTCCATCATCAAGATATGCAACACCCTGTCCAGACTCTTTTCCATCCTTTATGATATGGATATTCATCTCTTCCCCAGGTATAACAACCGGCTTTACTGCATTAGCAAGCTCATTTATGTTTAACACTGGTACACCCTGAAACTCTGCAACTTTATTTAGATTAAAATCATTTGTTATAACCTTACCACCTAAACTTTCTGCAAGTTTTAAAAGTTTACTATCAACCTCCGCTACATTTGGGAAATCCTTATCACATATTTCTACATTTACAGGAAGTTCCTTTTGAATTTCATTTAATATATCAAGTCCTCTTCTACCTCTTGCCCTTTTTAAATTATCGGATGAATCAGCGATATGCCTTAACTCTTCAAGAACAAACTGAGGAATGACTATAGTACCTTCAATAAACCCAGTCTTTAGAATATCTAATATTCTTCCATCAATAATTACACTGGTATCAAGTATTTTAGGCTGGCTTGGTCTTATATCTATCTTCTGTTTTTTATCCTTAGTAAATTTTTTCATAAATGTAAATACATTTGAAAGTTCATCCTTTTTCTTAATAGCTACATTTACACCTAGTGTACCAAAAACAATGTTAACTATTAAAGATATTAAACTCCCTATTGCTGATAAAATGGAGTTAGTCTGTAAAAAACTGGCAACCGAACCAATAAGCAGGTTGGCAATTAAAAGCCCTATAATAAGTCCAACTACCCCAATTATTATTTCATTTGTTGGAACCTTCTGTAGTCCTGCCTCTAATAGTTCAACCAGTTTCCATACCATAGATATAATAAAGGGTGATATGATATAAAATATAAGTCCTACAAATAGAATTCCAAAAATATAAATTATGATTCCTATAAGTGATGTCGGATTGATATTGAATAAATGCTTGATGTAATCAATTTTAACAACAATATCCGTCAATACATATCCTAATATTAGCCCCGATATTGTTAAGAGCCATCTAAATATCTTATTTAGCATTTATACACCTCCTATTACATATATTTTCCATATTTTAATATCTACTATACAACAATTATAAAAAAAGCAATGAATGTTAAAGATAATATTATTATATTTTTATTAATTTTAAGACAATAAGTTATTTATTATTTTTTGCTTCCCTTCGTCAATTGATACATTTAGCACAATAGAAATTTCACTGGATAAAAGTAAAATAAAATTCTCTAATACCTTCTCTTCACTTTTAGATAACTGTTTTTTTTGTGATAAAAAATTGATGTCTCTTATAATGTCTGCCATCTCATAAGGGTCGCCTTTAGATAGTATTGATTCATATAATTTTAACCTATCTATCCATTTAGAAGGAAGACTATTAGGAGAATCATTTATTTTTTTTAATATAGTTTCAAGTTCTTCTTTATCTATAACTTTTCTTATCTTTTTATGACTATTATCATCTACAGGTAGCATAATCTCTATACCTTCTATTACAAATTTTATCATATAATATCTTTTTATCTCCTTTAATATCTCCCTTTCTTCTATATTAACTATAGTTCCTGACCCAAATTTAGGATGATATATTTTATCACCTATATTAAACATAGCAACCCCTCTTTTATTTAAAATAAACCTCTTAATTCATTATATTAATATCTTTTTTAATATGTTAAATATTGTATACATTAAAGCATTACATTTGACACATTAAAGTAAGAATATTTATAATATTATTAAAGCAAAGTTTACCCCAACATATTGTAAGCTTTGTACCTCCTGTTTAATTATTAAGAAAAGGGGTGTAAGCATATGAAGGACATAATAATCGATGACTTTCAAAATGCCGTATCTGAATCATTAATAAGGCACAAAAGTATTTTAGACATAATGACCAAACTTAATGAATCACAATCTCGTATTAACAGAGCTATTGCAAAGTCTGCAACAAATTGTGGTTGTATTAAGATAGACGTAGAAAAGCAAAAGCTGCCTAACGACTGCTCTTTAGAGGAAGCTTCAAAACTTCTATCCTATCAGATTAAGGGTAAACTTTGCGATAACTGCCGCGAAGTTCTTGAGGATGAAATTGGAACAGAACTATATTATCTTGCTGCACTCTGTGATGCATTAAACATCAACTTATTTGATGTATTACTAAAGGAATATAAAAACATAACCACCCTCGGAAAATTTTCAATGCTATAAAAAATAGGGCTATATTTAGCCCTATATTCTTCTGTTTAAAATTACCTGTTCCTGTATCTTTCTTAATCCTTCCTTTATTGCTCTTGCTCTTGCCTCTCCAATACCTTCTACTGCATCAAGTTCCTCAATTGTAGCATTTAAAATATTTTTAAACTGTCCAAAGGACTTAACCATATTTTCAACAACAACCTGAGGAAGCTTTGGTATTTTATTTAATAGCCTATATCCCCTTGGTGATATCATTGTTTCAAACATAGCATCTGGTGCATATCCTAAAACTTTACTTACAACATTTATGTCTATTAAATCATCAGACGGAATACTTCTTATTGCCTTTTGAACATCCGAAACATCGCGTTCTGCATAATCCTTTATAAGAAGCATACCCTCTTCTTCTACTCCATCAGCCAAATCATCAAGCTGCATTGAAACAAGCCTTCCTTCATTACCAAGTTCATATATATACTTTTCAATCTCGTACACAATTCTCATTACCATTTCATTTCTTTGAACCGCAACAGTTACATCGTAGGCTGTAACTAAATCTTCAAATTCAAGTGCAGACAGATTTGACATAGCCTCATCTAAAACCTGTTTATATCTTTCAAGAGTCTGTATTGCTTGATTAGCCTTTGTAAGGATTATACTTATATCCTTCAATACATATTTAAAATTTCCCTTATATACTGTAATTACATTTCTTCTTTGAGAAATGGCAATAACTAAATTTCCAGTCTGCTTTGCAACCCTATCTGCAGTTCTATGTCTTGTTCCTGTTTCTGTTGTTGGAATAGTTGGATCAGGTATTAGCTGAGTATTCGCATAGAGAATTCTTTTTAAATCGCTACTGATTATAATTGCACCATCCATCTTTGCAAGCTCATATAAATACGAAGGTGAATATTCACTGTTTATATAAAAGCCACCATCTACTATCTTCATAATCTCTTCTTGATCACCAATGACAATAAGTCCACCTGTTTTTGCCTTTAAGACATTTTCAAGTCCATCCCTTAGGGGTGTTCCTGGAGCCATTAGCTTTAAAACATTCAAAAGTTCAGTTTCTCTATATCTCATATTAACTATCCCCCTAAAACCTCTTCTAATACTTCATATATATTTTTAACTCCAATTACATTTATGTCAAGTTTATCCTCTATAGCCTTTAAATTTTCATAGGGAATTATGCACCTTTCAAATCCAAGCTTCTGTGCCTCTAATATTCTCTTTTCAATGAAATTTACTCCTCTAACCTCACCTGTAAGCCCTAATTCGCCAATTACAACCGTCTTAGAATCAATAGGAATATTCCTAAAACTTGAAGCAATTGCACAAACTATACCTAAATCACAGGCTGGTTCATCTAACTTTAAACCTCCAACAACATTAATGTAGGCATCAAAGGTTTGAAGCTGCATACCTACTCTTTTTTCTAAAACTGCCATTAAAAGAACTACTCTATTATAATCTATTCCTGTTGCCATTCTTCTTGGCATACCAAAGGCTGTTGCAGAAGTTAGTGCTTGTATTTCAACAAGTACAGGCCTTGTTCCCTCTAAGCTACATACAACAGCAGAACCCGGAACATCTTCAGGCCTTCCAGAGAGCATAACCTCTGATGGATTAAGCACCTCCTTCAATCCATCACCCTTCATCTCAAATATTCCAATTTCATTTGTTGATCCAAATCTATTCTTTACAGCTCTTATAACCCTGTAGGTATGATGTCTCTCCCCTTCAAAATATAAGACAGTATCAACCATATGTTCTAACACTCTTGGTCCTGCAATTGCCCCTTCTTTAGTAACGTGTCCAACTATAAATATTGGTATAGAAAGGCCTTTTGCAATTCTCATAAACGTAAGCGTAGACTCTCTAACTTGACTTACGCTTCCTGGTGCAGATTGCAGTTCCATTTTAAACATTGTTTGTATTGAATCAACTATTATTATATCTGGTTTTAAATTTTGTATATGCTTCTCTAAAATATCAAGATTTGTTTCAGATACAATGTAGAGATTACTGCCTTTAACCTTCAACCTCTGTGCTCTAATTTTAATCTGTTTTTCTGATTCCTCTCCTGATATATAAAAAACTTTATAACCATTTAATGACAAATTTTTAGATACCTGAAGAAGAAGGGTTGATTTTCCAATACCTGGATCTCCACCTACTAAAATTAGAGAACCTCTAACTATTCCTCCTCCTAAAACTCTATCAAGTTCATCTAATCCTGTTCTTAACCTTTCTTCCTCCGTAATCTCTATCTCATCTACAGTAAGAGGCATTATTATATTGGTTGTAGCTATATATGCTTTATCATTATTTTGTTCTATTTCTTCAACTAAGCTATTCCAGACGCCACACTCGGGACATTTACCCATCCATTTTGGAGATTCATATCCACATTCTTGACAAATAAACTTGGTTTTAATCTTTGGCATAATATCACTTCCACAATTTCAAAAATTTTTTTATCCATTTTAATATTTTACACTAAGTTATAAAAAAAATAAATATAAACTATAAAAAAATAAGGGGAATTTTTACTCCCCTTATTTATCGAATACAATCTCTCCATCCTTTACATCCATTTTTACTTTATCGCCCTTCTTGATATTACCCTTTAACATTTCTTCTGATAGCTTATCCTCAACAGCCTTAGTAATTGCACGTCTTAGAGGTCTTGCTCCATATACTGGGTCAAATCCAGCCTTTGCAAGATGTTTCTTTGCCTCTTCTGTATACTCTACTTCTATGTCTAAATCCTTTAACCTCTTAATTACACTATTCAGCATCAATTCAACTATCTTTTCTATATCCTTTTCTTCAAGTGGATGGAATACTATTATATCATCAATTCTATTTAAAAACTCAGGTCTAAATGTTCTCTTTAAATCCTCCATTACATTTTCCTTCATCTTTTCATAGGAATTTTCCTTATCCTTTTCTGTATTTGCCGCAAAACCAAGGTTCTGCTGTTTCTTTATCGTACTTGCCCCAACATTTGATGTCATTATAACTATTGTATTTTTAAAATCTACAGTTTTTCCTTTACCATCGGTCAATCTTCCATCCTCAAGTATTTGTAATAATATATTAAATACATCTGGATGTGCCTTTTCTATTTCATCAAACAATACAACTGAATATGGCTGTCTTCTAACCTTTTCTGTTAGTTGTCCTCCCTCCTCGTAACCTACATATCCAGGAGGTGAACCTATAAGTCTTGATACAGCGTGCTTTTCCATATATTCTGACATATCAATTCTAATCATTGCATTTTCATCACCAAACATTGCCTCTGCAAGTGCCTTTGTAAGTTCTGTCTTACCTACCCCAGTTGGACCTAAGAAGATGAAGGAACCTATTGGACGTTTTGGATCCTTAAGTCCTACTCTTGCACGCCTTACTGCACGAGCTACTGATTTTACAGCTTCTTCTTGTCCTACAACCCTATTATGAAGTATCTCTTCAAGTTTTAGAAGTTTTTCTGATTCTGTTTCAGTTAATTTATTTACTGGTATATTAGTCCATCTTGATACAACATTTGCAATATCCTCTGCTGTAACCGATAGAATCTCATTGTCCTTCTTATTTTGCCAATTATCCTTTAATCTATTAAGTTCATTGATAAGCTCCTGCTCTCTATCTCTTAATTTTGCTGCCTTTTCATATTCCTGCATATTTACAGCTTCATCCTTATCCTTTTTAACCTTTTCTATTTCTTCTTCTAATTTCTTGATATCCGGTGGTGCTGTTAATGTCTTTAACCTTACCTTTGAAGCTGCTTCATCCATAAGGTCTATTGCCTTATCTGGTAGATATCTATCTGTTATATATCTATGCGAAAGGGTAACTGCTGCTTCTATTGCTTCATCAGTTATCTTTACCTTATGATGTGCTTCATATTTATCCCTTAATCCCTTTAATATTAGTATTGACTCCTCTACGGAAGGTTCTCCTACCATAACAGGTTGGAATCTTCTCTCTAAAGCTGAATCCTTTTCAATATATTTTCTATATTCATCAATTGTAGTTGCACCAATAATCTGTAATTCTCCCCTTGCAAGGGCAGGTTTTAAAATATTTGATGCATCCATAGCACCCTCTGCTGCACCTGCACCTACAATTGTATGAACCTCATCAACAAACAGTATTACATTTCCTGCCTTCTTTATATCATCCATTACCCTCTTTAATCTTTCTTCAAATTCACCCCTATATTTTGAACCTGCAATCATACCTGACAAATCAAGAGTTACAACCCTTTTATTCTTTAGTATTTCTGGCACATTACCTTCTACTATCTTTTGTGCCAATCCTTCTGCTATAGCTGTCTTACCAACACCAGGTTCTCCTATAAGGCAAGGATTGTTCTTCGTTCTTCTACATAATATTTCTATTACCCTTTCAGTTTCTTCTTCTCTTCCTATTACAGGATCAAGTTTACCTGACTTTGCAAGTTCAGTTAAATCACGACCAAACTGATCAAGGTTTGGAGTGTTGGCCTTTACCTTTTTATCCTGTCTTGTTTTTGTTTGCACCTCATTGTTCTGTGACATATTTTGAATTAAATCATTTCTTACCTTATTAAAGTTAACTCCCATCTTTTCAAGTAATGTAAATGCAACTCCTTCTCCTTCTCTTATTATTGCAAGGAGAAGATGCTCTGGTGCAATAAAGTTGTGGTTTAATGAGCTTGCCTCTCCCTTTGCAACTTCAATTAATCTTTTAGTTCTAGGAGTAAGTTCAAGCTGTTTTAAGAAAAAATCAACTTCACCTGCTCCCTCTACATTAATTATTTCCTGTCTTAATTTATTTGCATCTATTCCGTATTCAGATAAAACCTTTGAAGCATAACCACCTTCTCTTATAATTCCAAGAAGAATATGCTCTGTTCCAATAAAATTATGTCCGAGTCTTTGGGCCTCTTCTGCCGCCAAATTTATAACTCTTTGACTTCTTTCTGTAAATCCTCCAAACATAATATACACCTCCTTAACTTAACTTTTCTCTTATTAGTTTTGCTCTAACTATATCTCTGTCCCTTGGATTTAAATCCCTATTTTCTAAAAGTTGCAATGTTGCTGGTTGGACGTTTACAAACAACTCATTTAGACTATCTACTTTTACATCCTTTATTATACCCATTTCTACTCCCATTCTAACCTTAGATATAAGTTCTAAGCTCTCCTGGGTTGATATGCTTCTTGCAAATTTTAATATGCCAAGTGACCTATAAAGTTCATCCTCAAGCTCAACAGATTGTTTTTCAAGAAGCATTTCCCTTGCCTTCTTTTCCTTCTCTACAATCTTTTTAGTTACAGCTATAAGATTATTTATTATTTCATCCTCTGAAAGACCTAATGTTATTTGATTAGAAATTTGATATACGTTACCAAGTGCATTGCTTCCTTCTCCATAAAGTCCTCTTATTGTTAAACCTACCTGATTTATTGTGTTAATAATATTGTTTATATTTTTTGTGATAGTTAATGCTGGCAGATGAAGCATAACCGATGCCCTAAGTCCTGTTCCAACGTTAGTTGGACAGCTTGTTAAATATCCAAGTTTTGTATCATAGGCATAGTTCACTCTCTGTTCAATCAAATCATCAATTTTACTTGCAAGCTCATATGCTTCCTTAAGTTTAAATCCAGGATAAATTACCTGAAGCCTAATATGGTCCTCCTCATTTATCATTATTGACACATTTTTATCTCTATTAATCATAACTGCTGAAATATCACTTCTATTTATTAAATCCTTGCTAATTAAATGCTTTTCAACCATAGACATTTTTTCATTTAATGAAATATCACTTAAGTTAATAACTTCAAAATCATTTGAAATCACAGAATTACTCTCTAAAATAGCAGATGTAACATCATCTACTACTTTTTTAGCATTCTCCTTATCTAAAAGGTGTGGAAAAGGAATTCCATCTATATTACGTGCAAGTCTTATTCTACTTGTTAAAACAATCCCCTCATCTGATGATTTAGAAAAGAACCACGCCATATCATTCACCCCTTTGGTTATCTAATTTTGATTCAAGATTTCTTATTTCATCCCTAAGCTTTGCAGCCTTTTCATATTCTTCCTTATTTATGGCTATTTTAAGTTCTTCCTTTAATCTCTCAATATCCCTCTTTAACTTTAAATCTCCTCCTGTCCTTGCAGGAACCTTTCCTGTATGTTCTATATTACCGTGTATTCTTTTAATTATAGGTGTAATCTTAGGTGCAAAGGCAGAATAGCATCTACTGCATCCCATTCTTCCTTTATTTCTAAAATCGTTGAAGGACATCTTACAAACAGGACAAACCTCCTCTTCGTAAGTTTTAGGAGCTCCTCCTAACATCTCTACAAATCCATCTAAAATATTTTGGAAGGACATAGGCATACCAAAATTAAAAGAAAAATTCATATTTACATCCTCACTCTGCTTTGCACATTCGTCACATAGATGAAGTTCAGTCTTTACCCCGTTTATTATCTTTGTTATATGAACATTTGCCTCTTTTTGATTGCATCTTTGACATAACATATTCATACCCCCTATTCTATCATAGTTATTAGGATATTCTTTAATATATGTGCACGTACTTTATTTTTTGTCTCACCATCAAGAGCAATGCTCCTATCGCTTATTGCAGCCTTTATTATTGTTGACTCTCGTTCACTTAAAAAGCCTCGATCCTTAAAAAGCTCTATAATAGCATTTGCTTCATTTTGGGTCAAACTATCCATTATATTTTCTTTTATTGCTCTTTTTATATACTGATTCTTATCAAGTTCAACCCTTGTTATTCTTATACATCCTCCACCGCCACGTCTACTTTCTATATAATAACCTTTGTCTATTGTAAACCTTGTTGTTAAAACATAATTTATTTGTGATGGTGCACAGTTGAATATATTTGCTAATTCATTTCTTTGTATTTCTAATACATTTTGTTCACTTGTCTCAAGCATATGCTTTATAAATTCTTCTATTATATCTGACAACCTTGCCATCACATCACCTCTTTTGACTTTGACTTTCTTTGACCTTTCATCTATAATTATAATACCACTGTATTACTATTCAAATATAATTATTACCAATTTATTTTAAATTATAACTTTTATAGTTTAATTTTTTAAATTACCTATTCTTTTCTCATTTTTTTATTAAATAGGTGGTTAAACCACCTATTTTTTATCATTTTTATTTTTTGACTTTAGCTTGTGTTCAACTTCATCTACTCGTTTTCTCTGTTCCTCTGGAGTCATCCAAGCAAACTCAGATGGAACCATTTCTCCATATAAATGAAGATTGTATTCATCCTTCATACTAACGCCTCCTTGCAATAATGTTATATTTGCTATCGTCGTGGCCACCCTTTACAGTTATTTCAAATCCATTGTTTTCTAAAACCCTATTAATATTTTCAGTTTGGGTTGCATCCTTTGCATCAATTGTTATAACAAGTTCATCATTTTTTCCAACTATATCAATTACATCTAATAATTTTCTTTGATCTAATTGGTCTATAATGCTGCCAAAATTTATTCTATAATCTGACATTATCTCCCCTCCTCAATATTTAGTTTTACCCTTTAAAAATTTTTTATAAAGGTATTTATATGAAATAAAAAGAAGAATAAGCCGCTTGGCTTATTCTTCTTCCATTTCTTTTAGTTTTTGTGCATTTTCAATTATTTTTTGACTAATTACAGGTGGAACTTCTTCATAACGTTCAAATCTCATTGTAAAACTACCTCTTGCTTGAGTCATAGACCTTAATTCTGTAGCATATTTAAACATTTCTGCAAGTGGAACTTCTGCTGTAACAACCTCAAGACCATTCCTTTGTTCCATTCCTAAAACTCTTCCTCGTCTCTTGTTAATATCTCCCATAACATCTCCCATATATTCATCTGGAACAGTAACTTCAACATGCATTATTGGCTCTAATAAAACTGGATCTGCTTCCTTCATTCCCTTCTTATATGCTAAAGACGCTGCTGTCTTAAAGGCCATTTCTGATGAGTCAACTGGATGGTATGAACCATCGTGTAAAGTTGCCTTTATTCCTATTACAGGGTAACCTGCAAGAACACCGTGCTTCATAGCTTCTCTTAGGCCCTTTTCAACTGCTGGTATGTATTGTCTTGGAACAACACCACCTACAATTTGATCTACGAATATTAAATCTTCAGTCTCATTTTGTGGTTCAAATTTTATCCAAACATCTCCATACTGTCCGTGACCACCACTTTGTTTTTTATACTTTCCCTGTACATCGGATGTTTTTCTAATTGTTTCTCTGTATGGAACCTTTGGAGTTTCTAATACAACATCAACTCCATATTTATTTTTGAGCTTATTTGCAATTATTTCAATATGAATCTCACCAAGTCCTGAAATAATAGTTTCTGCATTTTCTACATCTCTTGTAATCTTAAAGGTTGGATCTTCTTCAAGTAGCTTATGAAGACCATTTGAAATTTTATCTTCATCACCCTTTGACTTTGGTTTAACTGTCATTGATAAACAAGGTTCTGGAAATTCCATCTTACCATATACAATTGGTTTTGAAACATCACAGAGAGTGTCTCCAGTTAACGTATACTGCAATTTTGATACTGCTCCTATTTCTCCTGCATAAAGCCTATCTACAGCAATCTGATTTTTACCCTTTAGAAGATATAGTGTTCCTACTTTTTCTACCTTGTCTTGAGTAGAGTTATATATAGATGAATCTGCTGAAATGCTTCCTGATAGAACTCTAAACAATGACAATCTTCCTACAAATGGGTCTGCAATTGTCTTGAATACAACAGCTGAAAAGGCTTGATCTATACTTGAGCTTCTCTTTTCTATATCTCCAGTCTTTGGATTAATTCCTTCATAGGTTCTCTCTACTGGTGATGGGAAATAACTAATAATGTTATCAAGTAGTGTATGAATACCTACACTGTTTGCAGCTGAACCACAGAATACAGGAGCTATTTCACAGGATTGCATACCCTTTTTAAGTCCCATTATTATCTCTTCTTCAGATAGTTCTCCATCACTTAAGTATTTATCTAATAGTTCCTCATCTGTTTCTGCTACAGCCTCCATAAGTGCACTTCTATATTCATCAATAGTAGGAATAAGTTCACTTGCTACTTCAACATCAACCATTGATTTAAGTTTTGAATCATAAACCTTAGCTTTTTTGTTTATAATATTAACAACACCTTTAAATTCACTTTCTTTTCCTATTGGAATTTCTATAGGAACAACTGCAAGTTCAAACCTATCCTTTAGACTTTGCAATGCTTTATCATAGCTTGAATTTTCTCTATCTAATTTATTTATAAAAAATGCTCTTGGAATTTTATATCTATTTACATACTCCCACGATTTTTCAGTTCCTACTTGAAGACCTGAAACACCACACACACTAATTAAAGCTGCATCAACACCCTTAAGACCCTGAATAACCTCTCCTACAAAATCAAAATATCCTGGAGTATCTACTAAATAAATCTTATGCCCATTCCAAACGCAATTTGCTACTGCTGATGATATTGATATTTTTCTCTTTTTTTCCTCGGGATCATAGTCTAATATAGAGGTACCATCATCTGTTCTACCTAACCTATCTGATTCCTTAGTGTAAAATAGAATTGCTTCTGCAAGAGATGTTTTACCTGTACCTCCATGACCTATAATCCCGATGTTTCGGACATTTTCGGCTTTGTACTCCTTCATATCAATTCCCCCTTTGGCAGTTTTTATGCCTTATTTTTATATTTCTATAGATTTTTTAAAAATCCTTCTCAAATTTTTAAAATTTTTTGAAAATACATCTTTTATTATTTTATACTTTTATTGGTTTTTTATACATTTTATTAATCTTTTATTTATATTGTATTTTTTAGTTACAAATTTTATGTAAAATGTGTATAATATTATTAGTTACTTTTAGGAGGTGCTAAAATTGAAGGAAAACATAAAAAATGAAATTAAAGAATGGATATATTCCTTAGTAATAGCTGCTGTTCTTGCCTTTGCTATAAAAGCTTTTATATTTGATATAATACAGGTTTCAGGAATATCAATGGTTCCTACTCTACATAACAATGATAGGGTTATAGTTGAAAAAATAAGTATGTATAGAAAAAAAATTTATAGAGGAGAAATTGTTATATTAGACCCCGGAAGTAAAGGAAGAGGAATATATATAAAGAGAATAATAGGTTTGCCAAACGAAACTGTTGAAATAAAGGATGGAAATGTATATATAAATGGAGATAAACTTCAGGAGGATTATTTAGAACCAGGTACCTATACAGATGTTGATTTAAAAATTACTGTACCTGAAGACTGTGTATTTGTATTAGGTGATAATAGAGAGGTTAGTGAGGATAGTAGATATATAGGCCCTATACCAATAAAAAATCTTAAAGGGCACGCTGTTCTTAGAGTTTATCCCTTCAATGATATAAAAAAATTAAGGTAGCATTTGCTACCTTAATTTATTTCTACTCTTTCTCCAGTTACCATATAGATAATACGTTCACATATATTTGTCGTATGATCTGCAACTCTTTCAAGATATCTTCCTACAAATAAAAGCTTTATACCTTGATTTAAAAATTTGCTATCTTTTTGTATATATTTAAATACTTCATTTATAACTGTATCATATAAATCATCAACTTGTTGGTCCATTTCTGCAGCCCTTTTAGCAAGCTCTATGTCTTGATTAACAAAGGCATCAAGGCTTAATTTTATCATATTTTGTGCAATCTCTGCCATTTTAGGTATGTCTATTAGAGGTTTCATTAAAGGCTCATTACCAATCTCCAATGTAATTTTTGCTATATTAACTGCATGGTCGCCTATTCTTTCTAAATCAGTTATTATTTTTAATGCTGAAGCAATCCTTCTTAAATCCTTTGCCATAGGTTGCTGAAGTACAATTAAGTTTAAACAATCCTTCTCAATTTTGAGTTCCATCTCATCTATAGCATCATCTTCTGTATATATTGATTTTGCAAGCTCTAAATCTTGATTCTTGAGAGATGTTACTGCTTTGTCTATTATTGTCTCAACCATTGCACCCATTTTAATTAAGTCGTGATTTAATCTTGTTAGCTGTTGATCTAAATGTTCTCTCATATTAACCTCTCCTTTTAACCGAATCTTCCTGTAATATAGTCCTCTGTTCTTTTATCCCTTGGATTTGAGAATATTTTGCTGGTTTCATCATATTCAATTACTTCCCCATTTAAGAAAAATGCTGTATAATCTGATATTCTTGCCGCCTGCTGCATTGAGTGTGTTACTATAATTATAGTATAATCCTTTTTAAGTTCAAGTACTAATTCTTCAATTTTCATAGTTGAAATAGGGTCAAGAGCTGAAGTTGGTTCATCCATTAAAACCACATCAGGTTGCATTGCAATAGCTCTTGCAATACAAAGTCTTTGTTGTTGTCCTCCTGAAAGTTCAAGAGCTGATTTATATATTTTATCCTTTACTTCATCGTATAGTGCAACCGCCTTTAAAGTCTTTTCAACTACCTCATCCAATACTTCCTTTTTATTTACTCCATTTTTTCTTAAGCCATACACTATATTTTCATATATTGTCTTTGGAAATGGATTTGGTTTTTGAAATACCATACCTATTCTTCTTCTTAGTTCAACAGGCTCCATCTCCTTTGAATAAATATCCTTTCCTTCATATATTATGTTTCCTTCAACCTTAACGTTCTCTATAAAATCATTCATTCTATTTATAGTTCTCAAAAATGTTGATTTACCGCAACCAGAAGGCCCTATAAAGGCTGTTACGTTGTTTTTATAAATATCCATATTTACATCCTTTAAGGCCCTATGTTCACCATAGTAAAAGTTTAAATTTCTGACACTTAATATTGGTTCCATTTTTTAGCCCCCTTAGTCCTTCATTCTAATTTGGTATTTATTTCTTAATATAATTGCAACGGAATTTATTCCAAGTAATATAACAAGAAGCACTATAATTCCTGCTGCTGCAACATCTTGAAACTCCTTCTTTGGCATTCCTGCCCAGTTGAATATTTGTATCGGAAGTACTGTAAATTGGTCAAAAGGTCCCTTTGGTATAAAGGATACATAGGCAAGGGCACCTACGACAATAAGCGGTGCTGCTTCACCAAGGGCTCTTGATATTGCAAGTATTGAACCTGTTAATATACCAGGTAATGCATAGGGAATTATAACTCCTGTTACAGTTTGCCATTTTGTTGTACCAAGGGCATAGGATGCCTGCTTTAAAGATGATGGTACACTTTTTATAGCCTCCTGTGAAGCTATTATTATAATTGGCAAAATTAAAATTGCCATTGTAAATGATGCTGCAAGTATTGTTCTTCCCATTGCAAATAATCTTACAAAAACAGCAAGACCAAGCATTCCGTAAATAATTGAAGGTACACCAGCTAAGTTTGCAATATTTAATTTAATAAACTCTGTAAACTTATTGTCTTCAGCATATTCTTCAAGGTATATAGCAGTACCGACCCCTATAGGGAATGCTATTAAAGCAGTTAAAAAAATTAGCCAAAGGCTTCCTAATAGTGCTGGGTATATACCTGACTTTCTTGGGAATCTTGATGGAAAATTCTTTAGAAAATCAAGGCTTAACCAAGGAAGACCTTTTCTTAATATATCTATCATTAGTACTGCAAGTACTATAACTCCAAACAATGTACAAGCTAAAAATATGCCGTGCATTATGCTATTTAACATTTTTCTTTTTTTGAGCCTTCTTAACTCCTCATTATTCATTAATAAGCCCTCCTATATTTTCTAACAAAATATCTTGAAATAACATTAAGTGTAAACGTCATAAGAAAAAGAAGTGTTCCTACTGCAAATAATGTCTTATATGCAAGTGAACCATAAGGTACATCACCCATACTTATTTGAACGATATATCCAGTCATTGTTTGTATACTATCTAAAGGATTTATAGTAAGTTTTGGTGTTGAACCAGCCGCCATTGCAACAATCATAGTTTCTCCTACAGCTCTTGATATAGCAAGTATGAAGGACGCAACTATACTGGACATAGCAGTTGGAATAACAACATCCTTGGTAACTTCAAGCTTTGTTGCTCCAAGTGCATAGGCACCATTTCTTAAGGAATCAGGTACTGCCATCATAGCATCTTCGCTCATAGAAGATACAAGAGGTATTGTCATTATACCAACCGCAATACCTGCACTTAAGGCATTATATACACTCGTCTCTGGAAATATATTTCTAATTAAAGGTGTTATTGCTGTTAATGCAAAGTATCCATAAACAATAGAAGGAACACCTGCTAAAACCTCAAGTATTGGTTTTAATATCTTTCTCACCTTCTTAGGAGCATACTCACTTAAATAGATTGCACTACCAAGACCTAATGGTATGGATATTAAACCTGCTATCAAAACTATAAGCATAGTCCCTGCAACAAGTGGTAACACTCCAAAGTGGTTTGGTTCAATAAGAGGTGTCCATTTTGTTCCAGTTAAAAATTCTACTATAGATACTTCTTTAAAGAACATATATGTTTCTTCAAAAAGGGAAAAAATTATTCCAATTGTAGTAAATATAGATATAAGTCCAAGTGTTGTTAAAACAATCTTTACAACCTTTTCGAGCCTATTCATTTTTTCTTTTCCTTCAAATTGTATCTTTTTCACAACATCTCCCCCTTCTTTACAGGCCATAAGGCACCCCTCAGGGTGCCTAAATTACTTAATCTTGTTTAGCTCTTCTTGATATTTTGAGTCTTCCATTGGTATATAACCAACTTCCTTAACTAAATCTTTACCCTTTGTTAGATAGAACTTAACAAATTCCTTAACTTCTGCTCTTTCTAATGCTTTATTTGAAACGTATATAAATAGTGGTCTTGAAAGTGGCTTATATGTTCCATTCTTGACAGTTTCAAGTGTTGGCTCTACACCATTTATCTTAACTACATTTAACTTATCCATATTTTCTTCATAGTAAGCAAGACCAAAGAATCCCATTGCATATTTATCTCCTGCTACACCTTGAACAAGAACATTGTCATCTTCACTTGCAGTATAGTCTGCTCTTATTTGCTTTTCTTTTCCATTAACAGCCTCTGTGAAATAATCAAATGTTCCTGAGTCAGTTCCTGGCCCATATAGCTTAATCTTTTCCTTAGGCCATTCAGGTCTTACATCACTCCAATATTGAACCTTTGAATCCTTATCCCATATCATCTTTAGCTCTTCTACTGTCATATCCTTTGCCCAATCATTTTGCTTGTTAACAACAACTACTATACCATCAAATGCAACTTGTATTTCTGTCATTTCTATTCCATTGGCTTTTGCCTTATCAATTTCTTCTTGTTTAACCTTTCTTGATGCGTCGTTTATATCAGTTTCACCTACTACAAACTTCTTAAATCCTCCACCTGTACCAGAAACACCAACTGTTATCTCTACACCTTGATTTTCCTTCTTAAACTCTTCTGCTACTGCCTGAGTTATTGGATATACTGTACTTGAACCATCGATTTTAACTGTTCCACTAAGTGATTTACTCTTTTGTCCAGCACAGGATACCATTGATAAAGAAAGAATCGCTGTCACTGCTAATGTTATAAATTTCTTAGCCTTCATAATTTTTCCCCTTTCATTTTTATTCTTTTAATCTACAATTTCATTTTATATTTTTCCTCTGTTAAGTTCCTGCACGTTTTTGTTAAATCTAAGTTAAGTCTTGTTTTTATTTTTTGTTTTTTAAACCTCATATATACATCAAGAAATAATAAAACAGCTTCCTTTAGTTAGTTTACACTGCTTCTTTACACAGGATAGATGTTCTCCTATCTCCTTTGCTGACCTAAATTCCTTTAAATTTCCCTCCATACACGCAATTGAAACAGATACCAAAGGAAACTCAACCTCTTTTCCCTCTCTATTGACAGATACAACATATCCATTATTTAAATCCTTTATAGTATAAAAGGATCTAATTCTTCTATCAAACTCCCTTATGATTTTTCTACATAATCCTTCAGTGCTATTTATATTTTCTTCTAATATTAAAACAAAATCGTCACCACCTATATGGCCGACAAAACAATTATTGTATTCTTTTGATGCTTCAACTAAAATATCTGCCAGCATTCTAATTACCCTATCTCCGTTTTCAAACCCATAAAGGTCGTTAAAGGGCTTAAAATTATCTAAATCTATGTATAATATTGAAGCTGTTATTTTATTTTCAATTAGATTATTTAACTTTTCTTCTATTATCAAATTACCAGGAAGTCCTGTAAGTGGGTTTAAATGCCTTGCATAATTTAATTCAAGCTCCATAGCATATTCTAAGAGCTTCTTTACTGTAACAATTCCATAATATTTATCATCCTTTGTTATAATTACATAGTCATACAGATTTTCTTCCTTTCTTGACATAGCCAGTTCTGCTACCTCCGAAATAGGTAGACTATAATCTACAACAAGTGGAGATTTATTCATAATTATTTCTATAGGCCTGTTTAAATAGATTTCATTACCAAAGGGCTTGGACAATGCAAAATTAAGCTCACTTTTCATAACAAGACCTATTGGATAATCTTCCTTAACCACTACAACACCTTGAGCCGTATTTTTATTAAAATATTCCTTAACATTTTTACATTTTGTTGTTTCTGCTACAGGTGTATCAAATCTGACAATCTTTCCTATAGTACAAGTTTTTGCATTATAAGTTAATTTTTTACTCTTTTCTCTTTTTAAAAATAAAATTTTTTCTTTTAACTCTTCAGTCAATTCCACTATTCTTTCACTTGGTCTTGATAAAAAATATCCTTGTACAAATTCCACGCCTATTTCTACAAGAAAACTTAACTCATTTATTGTTTCAACACCCTCTGCTATAAGTTTCATATTGGTTATTCTACTTAATGAAAGTAAATTCTTGCATAGAGCCTGTTTAAAGCTATCCTTATCAATATCCCTTATAAGTCCCATATCAAGCTTAATAAATTGAGGTTTTGTTTCTGTTATTAATCTAAACCCTGAATATCCAGCACCAGTATCATCAATGGCAATTTTATACCCTTGTTTTACATAGTGTTGTAATACTTCTTTAAAGGCTTTATAATCCTCAACAGCTGTTTTTTCTGTTATTTCGAAGATTATATTATCTGGCGATAGATTGTAGAGCTTTAGAAATTCCGTTGTAAATCCATCCCTAAACTTGGAGTCCTTTATTATTTGTGGATCTACGTTTAAAAATAGATATTCACTTATTTTATTTATCTTTGCCCTCTCTATTGCCAATGTCCTGCAAAGGTATTCTGTTTCCCATAAAAGCCCATATTCCTTTGCTGTATCAAACAAAACATCTGGTCTTTCAAGTACGCTTCCAACCGGTCCCCGAGATAATGCCTCATACCCAACAATCTTAACATTTTTTATATCTACAATAGGTTGAAAAAAGGTTCTTATATTCCTTTCATCAAGTATTTTTTTAAGCTCATTATATTTATCCATAGTACCACCCTTTTACTTTGTTAATTAAATTTTAAATATAATTTGTAAATATAAATTTTTATGTTAGTTAATTTTAAGTTAATTATGTTGTGTTAATTTTTAGTTAATAGTGTTAAAACTTGTTCGATTTTCTTGTTTTTAAATAAAAAACTTCCTATATTTAAGTTAAGCATCTATAGGGGGTAAGAATATGAAGTTTATGATTTTCAAAAAAATTAATATTAAACTACCAAAATTTAAATTTAAGAAATTTCATTTTAAATTCAAAGGCATTAATTTTAAAAAATCATTAGCAAAAGTTAACTTAAAAACTGTAAAAAATCAAATCATTTCTATAATGCTATTAATATCACTTCTCCCCATTCTTATATTTGGTCTAATAACAAGTTCATTTTTGATTAAAACAATAGAAAAAAATTATACAAGTGCCATTGAACAAACCTCTGAAAGATTAAACAATTTAATTAATGAAAAACTGTCTTCCTTTGAGGGTATGCTTACTCTTGTTGCTGAAAACAAGAACATTAAAACACATTTATATGATTTAAACCAAGAGGTGCTTAGTGACGAATTTAAAAAAGTAATGACTTCTAATATAAATATAAGAAATGTTTTTATATCTAATAAAAACGGAAATACTTACTTTTACCCAAATAACAGTTTAAACATAAATGTAACTTCATCTACTGATATTTACAATAAAACAATAAACAACTTCAATAATCCCTATTGGAGCAATACTATAAAAGAAAAAGGAAATAATAAAACTTCAATTATACTTTCAAAAACAATCTATGATAATGAAAACAATATAGCAGGTATAGTTGGCTTTACTATATCCTTAACAGACTTTTTAAAATCCTTTGAAGGATTTATAACAGAAAATAGCGGACAAGTATTTTTACTTGATACAAATGGCAAAATAATCGCAACACGACAATCCCAATATGTAAATAAAGATATTAATCAATACATAAATGATAAAAATATCATTAAAGAAATATTGTCAGGTAAAAAAAGCCTAAAGCAAACCGATTTTGATAGTAATTCAAGCTTTATATTTTATCAAAATAATTTCAAATCTAATTGGAAAATAGTTGCTCAAATAAACAAAAAAGATATATATTCTAAATCAATATTTATGTTTTATATAATGACTGTTGTATTCATTATATTTATTGGAATATCAATCTTTATAGGATATCTATTCTCAAATAGAATTAATAGAAAACTTAAAAAACTTGCAAGATATATGGAGAATATAGGTAAAGGAGATTTAACAATAGATGTAATTATTGATTCAAAGGATGAATTTGGTGAACTGTCAGGTTATTTAAATAAAATGCTCTATAATATGAAACAGCTTATAGAACAAATACAAAATGCTTCAGACACATTAATGAATTCATCTCAAGATTTAAACAAAGATGCAGTATCATTATTACAGGGTTCTGATATAGTTGAAATTGCAATGAAGGAAATATCAGCAGGAACTGAAAATCAAAAGAAGGAAATTACAAACTCAATTGAAATAGCAAAGGCCTTTGTTGAGGACGCAAAAATATTAGATGAAAAAAGGTGTGAACTCATAAAGGAAAGCTATAACATAGAAAATTCTAATAAAACTGCATTAGATTCAATTAGTAACCTAAAGGAAAAGAACCAGCATACTATAAAATCAATGCAGGATATCGAAGAGCAAATAGAACTATTGGTTGAGCATATTAAAAATATAAACTCTGTTATTACAGTAATTAACCAAATATCCTCCCAAACTAATCTACTTGCACTCAATGCATCTATTGAAGCTGCTCGTGCAGGAGAAGCTGGAAGAAGCTTTGCAGTAGTTGCAAATGAAATAAGGAAGCTGTCAGAAGAAACAAATCTGTCTACCAATAATATTAAAAAAATTATTGAAGACATACACAAAATAACTAATTCTACTATTGAGTATACAAAAACAATAAAAGAAAATATATTAAAGCAAAGCGATGCAGTTAAAGTAACAGAAAACTCCTTTGAGTATTTAAATAATACAGTTAAAAATATGCTTTATTCATTAAACAGTATGTACGATACTATAAATGAAATTACAGAAAAAAGTAGTAGCCTTGAAAATAGTATAAAGAATACTCTATCTGTATCAGAACAATTTTTAGAAACATCTGAAGCATCGTCGCTACACGTTCTAAATCAAATAGAAGAAATTAAAAATATAAAACTTCAAGCAGATAATCTGATTCATCTATCAGAAAATCTAAATAGTACAGTAAACAAGTTTAGGGTGTAGAATAATCTACACCCTAACTGCATTTTGAATATCCACAACTTGGACATATTACACATCCATCCTGATGAGTTATTTCATTACCACACTCTGGGCATTTAATTTTTGATTTCTTACTTGAATTTGCTATTAAGTCCTCTATTTCATCAGCAGGTTTAATATTTAAATCCTTAAAACCTCCCACCTTTTTTATATCTATTAAAGTTTCTATTGTTCTTGCAATAGCATCAGGACAGGATAAAACCTTTATATCCTTGTTGTTTGCTCTCTGTCTTAGAGTTGAATGACATCTTATACCCTTTAACTGTTCTATTATTTCCTTTACATCCATTCCACTTCTTAATGCTATTGATACAAGTCTTGCAGTAGCTTCAGATTGTGATGGACACCCACCAGCTTTACCTACATTAGTAAATACCTCACATATTCCATTATCATCATAGTTAACTGTAATATAGAGATTTCCACAGCCAACTCTTACCTTTTCGGTTATTCCCATAGTTATTTCAGGACGTTCTCGTGGAATATGTTCATCAATTTTAACTTCTTTATCTTTTCCAATGTTTATAACTTGACCTTCTCTACTGCCATCCCTATATATTGTAACACCCTTGCAACCAAGCCTATAGGCAAGGAGATATACAGTCTTTACATCTTCTACTGTTGCAGAGTTTTTAAAGTTGACAGTTTTAGATACAGCGTTATCTGTGTACTTTTGAAAAGCTGCCTGCATCTTTATGTGCCATATTGGTTCTATTTCGTGGGCTGTTACAAATATCTTCTTTAAATCCTCTGGTACTTCCTTAATTCCCTCTAAAGTTCCTCTATCTGCTATTTTATCAATCAAATCCTTTGAATAAATTCCCCTCTGTCTTAACTCATCTTCAAGCAAATAATTCATTTCAACAAGCCTTTCATTGTCCATTACATTTCTCCAAAAGGCTAATGCAAATAATGGTTCTATACCTGATGATACTCCTGCTAATATACTTATTGTACCTGTTGGTGCTATTGTAGTTGTTGTAGCATTTCTTAAAGGTTCTTCATCTTTATATATACTATTTTTAAACTCTGGGAACGCTCCCCTTAATTTAGCAAGCCTTCTACTCTCTTCCTTTGACTTATCATTTATAAATTTCATTATATCCTCTGCAAGTTTTACCGCCTTTTCTGAATTATATGGTATATTAAGTTTTATTAGCATATCAGCAAATCCCATTACACCAAGGCCTATTTTTCTTGTTCTCTTTGTCATAGCCTCTATTTCCTTTAGAGGATAAACATTAACATCAATTACATTATCTAAAAAATGAACTGCATTAAATACCGTCTCCTCTAAGAGTTCATAATCTACTTCATATTCTTTTCCATTCCATTTAACCATATTTGATAAATTAATGGAACCTAAATTACAGCTTTCATAAGGAAGTAGCGGCTGCTCCCCACAATTGTGTACTACCATCCCATTTGCTATAAGTGAATTTGTAACTGGTTCTATAACATCATAGACATCGCACTCTTCCCATTCTTTTATATCTTTAACTTTAAACTTATAATATATATTTTTACGCGACTCTTTACAAATCTGACTTAATTTTAAGTTCTTTTCTTTGTGTGTAAATCCACCTATTACGTCTCTAAATTTTATAATATCATTTCCATTTATAATCAATTCATAAAGGTTATTGTTTATATAGGTTTTTACTTCACCATCTTTGTTTTTATACTTAAAATGAGTTTGATTTTTCTTTGTTCTATTATAAACCTTACTTGTTATTCCCAAATTTAAAAGTATGAGTTGAACATCCAGCAATAGCTCCTTTGAAGCAGAAGTCAATCTAATATCTCTATGGTCTTCATCTATATAATTTATAGTACCATCTGCACTAAAAATTCCATCTAAAAAGGCTGCAATTGTCTCTTTAGACGCTGTAAACATAGACTTTGGAACTCTCTTAAAGGGTGCCTTTTTGCCTTCTATTCCAAGCTCCTTTACCTTCTCAACAAATTCCTTTCTTTTAAATAATATTTGCCAAGTACCGTTTTCCCTCTTATTTACAATTCCTCTTCCACCATTGTATTTTTCAGAAATCTCCTGTATTTTATGCATTATATACTTTTCATTTTCTGCAAACACAACACCTAAAACCTTTCCATCTTTAGTAAGCCAACCATCACCTAATATATATCCTAATAAAAACCCAAGCTCACTTCCTATACTATCTTCCTTTACAAATACTCCTTCTCCACTCTGAACAAAAACTTCATCTTCTACTGATAAATCTTTAGCCATCTTCCATCCATTCAAAGTCATAACCTTGTGTTCTGGTGTTAATATTAAATTTTGTCCATTACTTAGCTCTATCCTTAATGTTTTTCTTATTCCTGTTTTAACTATTTTAGCACTCCTTACCTTAACACCAAAACCCTCATTTAATACTCGATTATCAGTTAATATTTCAACCTCTTTATCAATATTTTCTTGATATAATTCAGATATTTTCTTTAAACCATATTTTGTTGCTATTAACGTATCTTTGTGTAAACAAGGATTAGTACTCTCTATCTCCCCTAAATTAGGTGTAGGATTAAACTTATTCATTCTGTCTATAAAAACTATACCAGGCTCTCCATTTTTCCAAGCCATTTTAACTATTAGGTCAAATACTTCCCTTGCATTTAATCTTCCCTTTACTTTTTTTGTATTAGGGTCTATTAAATCATAATCGTCTCCCTTTATAACAGCCTCCATAAATTTTTCTGTTACTGCAACACTTATGTTAAAATTGTTAATCGCATTGTTATCTTCTTTACATTTTATAAACTCTAAAATATCAGGGTGGTCAATGCGAAGAATACCCATATTCGCACCCCTTCTGGTTCCCCCCTGCTTTACTGCCTCTGTTGCTGCGTCAAACACCTTCATAAAACTAACAGGACCTGATGCAACACCTCCTGTTGATTTCACACTTGAACCGCTTGGTCTTAATCTTGAGAAACTAAATCCAGTTCCACCACCTGATTTATGGATAAGTGCTGCATTTTTTATAGAATCAAATATTCCCTCCATAGAGTCCTCTACAGGTAGCACAAAACAAGCAGATAGCTGTCCAAGAGGTCTGCCGGCATTCATTAAGGTTGGAGAGTTGGGAAGAAAATTTAAATTCTTCATCATTTCATAAAATATTTGTTCTGTCTTTTGCACATCAGCATTTTCATCATAAAATTTATCTGCCTCTGCAACTTTTTTTGCTACTCTATGTAACATTTCATCTGGAGTCTCTATTATGTTTCCATCAGCATCCTTTGCTAAATACCTTTTTTGTAATACCTTAATAGCATTTTTAGAAAATCCCATACACATCGCCCCTTACTATATTTAGTATTATTATACACCAAGAACACTAAATATAGTATCATATCTAATTATTTTTTTAAATTTATTTATTCTCTATGAACATTAATTATCCATAACTATATTCACCTTTTTTATTTTTTTACACTTTTATTAATACATTTATAAAAATAAAAAAGACAATATAGCTTTAAAACGTATTGTTAGATTGTTGACAAACCTGCTTGTTAGCTAAATTTTGAAAAAGCCCCATGAATGGATTTCAGTGGGCTCTTTCGTGAGCTTTAGCAATTCTTAGCTTTTCAACTTTGGAAAGGTCCGTAATTCGACACAGGACGTACCGAGCCGAGCGGCCATCAGGATGATGGCATCGCGAGGGTAGGACTTTTTCAAACAAAGAAAAGCTTAGAATTGATTAGCGAAATGAACAAATGCCCAAGAAATCCTTCATGGGGCTAATCAATATATAACTTTTTCAACAGCCTGACAATACACCTTTTAAATGTACTGTCCTTTTGTTTTTATTTCTGTAATGTCCACCTATGAAATACATTTAAAGATTTTAACTCATATAAGTTAATCAATAAAAGAAAAATAGAAAATACAATGCTACCAAATATTCCATAATCGCCACCGCCTATTATATCAAAGCTGCCATACATTAAATTTACAACTGAATATATATCTAAACTTTCTGGATCTAAACTTAAGGAAAAAATATAGTTGGATATATAAAACCATACAAAAGTAAAGGATAGTGTATATATTAAGTTTTTATATTTGTAATATATAATATTTAAAAACAGGGCAAACAGAAATGTATTTATCATAAAAACAAAATTAAAACCTCTACTTAGAGCATTAAAGGTTGTATAGAGTAGTGCAATCAATACTATATTTATTTCTTCTTTTAAAGGTATCATATTAAATAGATATCCTCTTAAAATTACTTCTTCAATAATTGAATATGATAGTGATATAATAAATCCTGTAAAAATCACACCTAATATATCCTCTATATAAAGCTTATCCCATATAAAATTATATACTGTGTACTTGCGAAGAAATATCAATATAAGTGTAACAATGATATTAAAGCACGCTGCTAATAATACTAAATATGTTATTCTTTTTAAATCTATATTTTTAAAATATAATTTAAGAAAGTTTAATGTATCTTTTCTTATAAACAGCTTAGTATTTAAAATTAAAACTAATATAGTTCCTAATGAATAAATAATATTAAAAATATATGCATTATTAAAATAACCTGAAAAAAAGTTCAATACCATTTCTAATATATAAAGACCTACTGCATTTAAAGTTAGAAACCCTAATATTTTTAAAACTGAAACTAATTTTTTCAAAATATCATCCCTTTCTGGAGGTTGTTATGCTTAATAGAGATTTTTATAAAAAGGACACTCTAAATGTTGCTAAAGAACTCCTTGGCAAAAACATCGTAAGAAATATTAATGGGCATAAGCTTATTGGTAGAATTGTTGAAACAGAAGCATATATAGGTCCCTTTGATAAAGCTGCACATTCATATAATAACAAAAAAACTCAAAGAAATGAAGTAATGTTTAAGGATGCTGGACACGCCTATATATACTTTATCTATGGTATGTACTATTGTTTTAATATTGTTACTGAAGATGAAGGCAACCCCTGTGCTGTATTGATACGTGCTATTGAACCTATAGATGGAATTGATTATATGTGCAAATTAAGATACAAAAAGGACCTTAAAGAAATAAGCAAAAGCCAATTCAAAAACTTAACAAACGGTCCATCTAAACTGTGTATTGCACTAAATCTTGATAAGTCTTTAAATGGGATAAATCTGTTTTCAGATGCTCTATATGTTGAAGATGCAGGATATAATAATTTTGATATAGTAGAAACCACAAGAATAAACATTGACTATGCTGAAGAGGCAAGATTTTATCCCTGGAGATTTTATATAAAGGACAATCCCTGGGTTTCACAAAAATAGTGGCTAAAATAGCCACTATTTTTTAAATAAAGACTTTATTACCTGTTTACCACTTTCTAATCCAAGACTTAAAAATCCACCGTTTTTCTCGAATATATCCTCTAATGCAAATAATACTTTGTCTATCTCATCATATTCTACTATTAGAGGTGGTTCAAGTCTTATAACATTAGGATTGTTTAGCGTGTAAGCAGTTATAATACCATATTCATTCATAAGTTTTCCAGCAACTAAAGATGCAAAATATTCCTTTGATAATTCTGATAGTTTTCCTGCTGTAATTTTGTTTAATATTCCCTTTGGTTCCTCAAACTCGAGTCCAATCATAAGTCCACGACCTCTTACATCCTTTATTACTGGATATTTTGCCTTAAGTTCTAAAAGCTTCTTTATAAAATAGTCTCCCTTCTCCTTTGCCTGTCTATCAAGATTATTTTCAACTAAATACTCAATAGTTGCAATTCCTGCAGCACAGGCTAACGTATTTCCTCCAAAGGTTGACGTATGTAAAAATGCCTTATCCATAGAACCATAGGCCTTCTTCCATATCTCATCCTTTGCAATATATCCTCCTATTGGTACTATTCCTCCACCTATAGATTTTGCAAAGCACATTATATCAGGAACTATTTCCTCTGCTTGATATGCAAACATATATCCTGTTCTTCCAAATCCTGTTTGTATTTCATCTATAATTAGGTACACCCCATACTTATCACATATTTCCCTTGCTCTTCTTAAGTAACCTGAAGGTGGAACATTTATTCCTCCTTCTCCTTGTATTGGTTCTACAATAAATGCTGCAAAACCTCCCATCTTAAGCAAGTCCTCAAGGGCCTTATCATCTCCATAAGGAACAGGATAGCAATCTGGAACTAAAGGTTTAAATGGATTTTGATATTTTTCTCTCCCTGTTACAGAAAGTGCCCCCATTGATTTGCCGTGGAAGGAGTTTTGGCAGTATGCTATTTTACTTTTTCCACTTGCAATCTTTGCTATTTTAAGTGCACCTTCAACTGCTTCAGCCCCACTATTTGCAAAGAAGGTTCTCTTTAACTGCCCTCCAGTTAAAAGGGAGAGGTTTTTGGCAAGTACACCAGCAAAGTTGTATATAGAGGCCTGTAGTATATTTGGTAGACCTACAGCCTTTTTAATTCCCTCTAAAACATATTCATTATTATGTCCTACATTTAAGGCACCATATCCACCTAAAAAGTCTACATACTCTTTTCCATCTTCATCATAGACCTTTGTTCCCTTTGCCTTTACAAAGTGTTTATCAAAGTCTAAAAGTCCTAAAAGTTGTACTGCAGCAGAATTAACATATTCTTTATAATTTTCCCTTACTTCATTTCTTTTTAAATTTAATGCCTCACCAACAGTTATAAAGTCTCTATAATAGTCTTTTACCTTCATATTATCCCCCCTAATCATTTTGGTAACTAACAACATAGGTTAATTCGCTTAAGTTATAAATTCCATCGTGGGATGTTCCATTTTTATGAAGCGACATTTCCCCTAACTTCGTAACAATGCTAACACCACACAAAGTAACTTGTTCAATAAATTCTAAATCATCACCACAGTATCCCATTGTTTGAAGATATCCTTTAAGATAAGTATTAATATAGTCTATAACTTCTTTTTTATCATTATATGGGCAAACAAATATAAACCTACCAAAACACATATCAACCTCGTTGTTCTTAGGAAAATCCTCGGAATAGACTATAGTATAATCTGAATTTTTACTGCAGAACATATTAAATTTAGGATTATCTATGTTCTTTAAAAATAAGTTTTGTCTATCCTGCAGTGTCTTTATAGAAGAAAAGTAATCGTAGTACCCCTTAGGCAGTACCTCATTTATTTCCTCTAAACAGGACTTAAATTGCTCAAGAAATTGCTCTTTATCTATTACTGTATTTAAAAATACAATCCTTGGTGATAAACAAGCCTTTTGTTCCCACAGCGACATATCAATTGCTATACCTTTTATTTCTTCAATACTTGGCTGTTTATCTATAACTTCAAAACTTATTTTGGGTCCGTGTTCTATAAAGTGAACAGAATGTTTTGCACACAAATTAGCCATATAGTCCCTTGAATTTTTTCCTCCCCAATGTACAACACAATCAGAATTTGACACTATATATTCATAAATGTCACTTGAGGAACTATCAAAGTATACTATAGATAATCTTTCCTTAATTGACTCATCTATCTCCATTAAGCTTTTATAAAAGGCATTGGCAAAATAGGGTTCATCCTTTGATACCTTAACTATATTAACATTCTTTGATATTAGTCCCATAGCAATACTAATTGGTACTACTATAAAGGCATTACCTGATACGTTGTGAAATACTAATCCACGTGGTTGCCTATGCACCAAACCATAATGGGTTGAAACCCAATTATCTAAAATATCCTCTCTCCTTAGTTCCTCCTCTATTAATTTTTTTGTATTTTCCTTTAAAAGGCCCTGCATTGTGTGTTCAAGTTCAAATAATACCATTTCTTCACTTTGATTTGTTATCCTTGCTAATTGCTCAACGTGCTTTTTTGAATAATCTCTATTCAGCCACTTCTTAGCACACAAATGAAGAATATTTAGTGTTTCTTCAGTTTTTATATTGTGTACCTTATTTTTATTCTCCTTAAGCCTTGAAACCTCAAACTGTATGTCAGAAATGTCAGATACGGCTACATCTACAACACAACCATTATAATCTCTTTTAATTATTTCCAACCCCATCACCTCCTAAGGTAGCACCACAGCCCTTTGCTTCTGTCCCCTTTACTCTGCCTAAAAGTTTAATAACCATTCCCTTATAGCCACATTCAGGACAATGTGTATAGGAAACTACCTCGCCTATATCATCAACAAGGATACTTGCTCCAGCAAAGGCTGATGTTCCATACGCATTTAATACCTGAATAAAACCTCTTTCACCTTCCTTAACAGGTTTTAGTGTCTTTATATCTCTTACTATGACTCTTGCAAACTCTGGAACGTGGAATAAATAATCCCTATGCTCTCTACTATAATGCCCTGTCATCGTAAAGCTATTTTCAGTAAAGGAGTATGTATCTGTAAAGTTTTCCTGTGGTATACCCAAAAAATTAGATACCTCCTCTACAAACCTCCACCTTTCAATTAGTGCACCTATGTTTATATTTCCCTTTCTTCCGTCCCATCCACCGCCACCTGTATGAAGTATAGCTCTATCTCCAAGTTCAACAGGCTTCATCTTTTCCTTTAGATTTAATACTGTTTTGAAAATTAAAGGCGTAGAACCACCTAATGCTGCACGATGATTTTTACCATTATGCTCCTTAATATATTGTATAAAGGGTTCAATATCAAGTATCATCTTTCCATCCTGCAGTTTAAGTAGAAATATTGTCTGCTCTAAATAAGTATATATATCCACAATATTTCCCAAGTAGGACTCACATACCTTATTTAAAAACAAACCCCTATTAAACGCCTTCATTTCTTCTGCTCTTGGGAAAAAAGTACACTCATAATCTCTTTCTGCTCTATGTCTTATTTCATCTTCCAAAACAAATTTTCTTAAGCTTTCAATATCCTCTTTACTTCTTGCAACTATACTTGGATCTCCACTTGTACTACTTGATACAGTCCATTTATATACCTCATCAACTCCAACCCTTAAAAGTTTTGTAAATAAGCCATAAGACCTCTTGAAGGATGTTGTCATAATAAAAGGAACAAATTGTAAATCTTCTTCAGTTTTTAAGTCGTTAAAAGGATTAAACCCTTCTCTTTTGCATAGCTCTCTATATGCAGTGCATTCTTCATATTGGCCTTCGAGGTTTTTCTTAAAATCATTAAAAAAATTCATTAAATCCCCCCCAAGGAAAATTGTGCACAATTTGTGCATATTCTTATTATAACAATATAATCAAAATATATCAATTATGTATAAAATATTCCAAATTATTTTTTAACATATATTAACATATTGAATAAAATTGATATCACCATCAATAATACAATTACCATTAATCTTACAAACACAAAAACAGGTATTTTAAATAAATACCTAAACCTGTTTGGTAACTAAAATCTGAAAAAGCCCCATGAAAGGATTTCGTAAAGGCATATTTCATGAGTTTTAGCAAATCTTGCTTTTCGACTTTAAAAAAGTCCGTAATTCGGCACAGGATGTGCCGAGCCGAGCAGTCATCAGGACGATGACATTGCGAGGGTAGGACTTTTTTAAAACAAAGAAAAGCTTAGATTTGCTTAACGAAATGAACGGATGCCCAAGAAATCCTTCATGGGGCTAATCAATATAATATAACTTTTTCAACAGCCTGAGGTATTTTAAATAAATACCTGTTTTTGTATTAATAAATATAAAAAGAGGTTGCTCTTGCAACCTCATACATCCAAAGTGGCTCCACGGAGAGGACTCGAACCTCCAGCCCTTCGGTTAACAGCCGAATGCTCCACCATTGAGCTACCGTGGAATATTTTGTTTTATCCGGCGGGTGTTTCCTCCGCGGCATTATCACCGGATATTTTAAATGTTTGAAGTTTGATGTTGGATGTTAGACCTTTTAAGTATTCCTAACGTGTCACTTTTCCAACTTCAAGTTCCATCAAAACTGCACAACCAAGAAGTTCTTTTCTAACTTCTAATCTCTAACATCTAACTTCTAAATTGATCAAGCCCTCGACCT